>DASYVW010000547.1:0-2422 GCA_035936675.1 Gemmatimonadales bacterium | reverse complement strand
ACTCCGTGCAATGCCGGACTCGATGAGCTGGCTCATCGCGCGGAGGCGGCGGTCCGGGCCGCGGGAGGCATGCCGCAGATGTTTGGCACGATCACGGTCAGTGACGGGATCTCGATGGGCACCGAGGGGATGAAATATTCGCTCGTCTCCCGCGAGGTCATCGCCGATTCGATCGAGACGGCCTGTGGCGCCCAGAGCATGGACGGGGTGCTTGCGGTCGGCGGGTGCGACAAGAACATGCCCGGCGCCATGATCGCCATCGCGCGGATGGACATACCGGCGGTCTTCGTCTATGGCGGGACCATCAAGCCGGGACATTATGCCGGCCGCGACCTCACCGTGGTAAGCGCATTCGAGGCGGTGGGCCAGCACAGCGCAGGGAAGATCGACGACCGCGAGCTGCTCGAGGTCGAGCGCCGGGCATGCCCGGGAAAGGGATCGTGTGGCGGGATGTTCACCGCCAACACCATGTCCTCGGTGTTCGAGGCCATGGGGATGAGCCTTCCCTTCTCGTCCACTATGGCGGCCGAGGATGGGGAGAAGGCGGAGAGTGCCGCGAAGTCGGGCACGGTACTGGTGGAGGCGATTCAGCGGCGGCTGCGGCCCCGGCAGATTCTCACTCGTCAAGCGTTCGAGAACGGGATCGCGGTGGTGATGGCGATCGGCGGGTCGACCAACGCCGTGCTGCATCTGCTCGCGATCGCCCGTGCGGCCGGCGTCCCCCTCTCCCTCGACGACTTTGAGGCCATTCGTGCCCGGGTGCCGGTGCTGTGCGATTTGAAGCCATCAGGCCGCTTTGTGGCGACCGATCTCCACCGCGCCGGAGGAATACCACAGGTCATGAAGATCCTGTTGGCGCACGGTGTTCTCCACGGAGACGCGCTGACCATCAAGGGCGAAACGATCGCCGAATCGCTCGCCAAGGTGCCCCCGGAACCCCGCGCCGATCAGGAAGTCATCCGCCCCTGGGGCCGCCCCCTATATCCTCAGGGTCATCTCGCAATCATGCGGGGGAACCTCGCGACCGAAGGCGCGGTCGCAAAGATCACGGGGGTAAAAAAGTCGCGCATCAGCGGCCCGGCCAGAGTCTTTGACTCGGAAGAGAGCTGTCTCGAGGCGATTCTGGCAGGGAACATTCGAGCCGGCGATGTGCTGGTGATTCGCTATGAGGGGCCCCGGGGCGGGCCGGGGATGCGGGAGATGCTCGCCCCCACCTCGGCAATCATCGGAGCCGGGCTCGGCGACTCGGTAGGTCTCATCACCGACGGCAGGTTCTCGGGTGGGACCTACGGCATGGTGGTGGGGCACGTGGCGCCGGAGGCGGCGGTCGGAGGAACCATCGCGCTGGTCGCCGAGGGGGATCGAGTGACGATCGATGCCGAACGCCGGCTGCTCGAGCTCGAGGTCTCCGAGGCGGAGCTGGCGAGACGACGCAAAGCATGGACGCCGCCCAAACCCCGGTACACCGCCGGCGTGCTGTACAAGTATGCCAAGCAGGTCTCCAGCGCGAGCGTTGGCGCGGTGACCGATCTCTAGGCCGCCTGCAGCGCTGGGGCCGCAGCGCTCCCGTGAGGTCGTCGGCTACTGGGTGCTCGCCCTCGTCTGCCTGGTGCTCTTCTTCGGGTTGACGACCGCCGTCCTTGCCGGCGTAGCGGACACCTGGGACCGGACGCTCATGCTGGCCCTGGCCGACAGACGTGCGCCCTGGCTCACATGGTGGATGAAGCTGCTGAGCGTCGCGGGCTCCGGATTGATCGAGATACCGCTGGCGCTGCTGCTCATCCTGGGGCTTGTCCTCAGGAAGCGGAAGGTTGAGGCCTGGTGGTACGCGGCTGCTGCGCTCAGCGGCTGGGCGCTCTCCGGGCTGGCAAAGCTGGCGGTACAACGTCCTCGTCCCCACGTCATTCCCCGCCTCATGCATGGTGCGGGCTGGTTCTCCTACCCATCCGGCCACAGCATGCTGGCGCCCATCATCCTTGGACTCGGCATCATCGTGTGGGCGGCGCCGTGGCCATCACCGGCGCTTCGGCGAGCCGCCCTGGTGCTGGCTGCTCTCTTTGCCCTCGGTATCGGATTCTCGCGAGTGTACCTCGGAGTGCACTACCCCAGCGATGTGGTGGGCGGACTGCTGCTGGGTACTGCCTGGAGCGCGCTGGCGCTCCTCTGCTGGGAAAGGGTTCGAGAAGAACCCTAGCGCTACTCGTCGCGCCACTTCCTCGCCAATCTCGCGGGTCGTCAGCGTGGGTTCTCCAGGTAGAGCGATGTCCGGAGTGCGCCCCCCGGCGTCGATGACCGCCGCAATCGCCTGCTCGACCAGGTCAGCCGCATCAGGCAACTCGAGCCCGTGACGCAGCAGCATTGCAGCGGAGGCGATCGCCCCGATGGGATTGGCGACGCCGCGCCCCGCAATATCCGGTGCCGA
>DASYVW010000546.1:0-3274 GCA_035936675.1 Gemmatimonadales bacterium | reverse complement strand
AGCTGGTCCGCCGCTTGCGCGAACTCAATCCCGCGCTGCCCGTTTTGTATCTCTCTGGTAGCGCACGCCGGGCGACGGTGATACCCACCCTGTTCAAGCCGTTTGAGCTATCCGAGCTTATCCAAGCCGTTCATGATCTGCTGGCAGAGAACAGGTGAACTGGAACTACCCCGCTCCTGGCGAGTCGCCCAACTCTGCCGCCTAGCTAGCTCGGGGCGCTCATCACGCACCAACATCACCCACCGCACCTATTGCGCCATTCCTGCTCACGGCCAGGCGTCCGCCGCGCTAGGCATCGCCCGACGGCATCAGGTACCCCCCTCGCATCCGCTAGGACCAGCCTGGACGCGGCCCAGGTCACGCCCGAGGACTTTGCGGCGGCTCAGGAGTTCCGGGCCTACAGGGGCACCCCGCTAATGAATGCCATACTGAACGCTAAGGCGGAGTCAGAGAAGCCTCTCTAGGGGGCCTCAGCAGTCTTTAGTGGGCCGCCCGTTTGCCTCTATCAGCATCCCCTCTGCTTGAACCGTTACACTCTCGAACTGCAGGCCCGGCCTGAGATAACCACCCTAGCCGTCTCCGGTACTGTCGCATATGATCTTTCGAATCCCCGCGTCGGCATTGCCTACGGGGGTCCTCTAAGACGGGGCCGGAGGGTCGAGCCCGGGCAGTGGTGGAGGCTCGGGTCCCGGCAATGGCGAGGTTTCGTGCCGCAGTGAGAAAGAGCCTGCTTTAGAGGAAGCCCTAAGGGAGGTCGCGTCAACACGGCGTGATTCAGGGGAACTATCCCCCTGTCGTCGGCCAGTTCTGATCTCGGTGCTGCATCTTCGGGGGTGAGAGCATGGATACCTCGCTCCGGTTGCTAAGTCTCTGGAGCTCCGATCAGCGTAGATCTGCGAAGCGCCTGCATGCCGGGAATTGGAGTTGGAAACAGTTACGGCGCCGGACCGCCCCACCGATGCGGTACTTCGCGAGTTCCCTCAGTTTCATCGTGATCAGCTTGGCCACAAGACTCCACCGGGAGAACAGCAGTTGAGCACGACTCCCTGTGTCCAGTGCGGAGCCCAGCACGACCCGGGCGCGAGTCCGTGCCCCGAGCCCAGCCTGTTAGGCCGGACCCTCCGTGCCGGGATCCGCGTCCGTGAGCGGCTGCGGGACACCCCCCTCGGACCTCTCTACCGTGGCGAGTATCCGACCGGGGATGAGGTCGCGATCCTGATCTTGGGCACCACTTCTGCCGACTCTGCCGAACTCGCTCTCCTGCGGCAACGCTTCCGCCACGCCAGCCAGATCCAGCGTCCGAATGTCGCCGCGATCCTTGAGCTGAGCGAGACTGACGATGGGCTGGTCTACGTAGTGGCCGAGTGCCTTACGGGCGAGTTGCTGTCGGAGACTCTGACCAGGCGTGGCGCCCTCCCGCTTGAGGAGGCCCTGGACCTCTGCCTGCAAGCCGCGGCCGGCTTGCAGGCGGCGCACAACGTCCGGTGGGTTCACGGGAATCTCTCGCCGGACACCATTCTGCTGACCCAGACAGTCGGCGGCCGTCCACTGGTCAAGCTTATCGCTTTCACCCAGGAGTCCCTCCTGCGACAGTCGGAAGCCGAGCGACCGATCGAGCAGGGTGTGAGTCCCAAGTATGCGAGCCCTGAGCGGATCGCCGGACAACCACCCGACGAGCGGAGCGATGTGTACAGCCTGGGGGCGGTGCTCCATCACCTCCTCACCGGAGTGCCACCCACTCTCGCCTTGGAGCGTGCTCTGGGTCCGGAGGCGATGCGCGCCGTGCTCGACCGGGCACTCGCCTCTTTGCCGGCTCGACGCTTTCAGACGGTGACGGAGTTCGTGGCGGCACTCGCCCGGCCCGTCGAGCCGGTGGTCCAACTTCCCGAGCCCACCAGGGCTGGTAGGCGCAAACTCCTCCCGGATCTGTGGCCCGAAGAACGCGCCGTTGCCGCCGCCCTGGTCGCGGTGTTCGCCGGACTCTGGCTGCTCTGGGGCACGCAGAGGCACGCGCTCGACGCACCGAGCCGGCCCCGCCTGGAGGAATCCGGGTCCGTAGCACCACTCGAGCCCAATTCCATCTCCTCGTCATCTGCATCATCGGCCCCGGCGCGTCTTCCTGCTAACTCGGCGCCTGCATCCCCGGTGCGGCGCGAGTCCGTGAGTTCCCGGATTCCTGCCGCATCCGGTCCTCGCCCGGTCGCCTCCAGCAATGCGGCCTCAGACTCGCTGCTGGTTGATGTTCGCTCGGTCGATTCCACGATCCAGGTCGATCTGCGCTATGCCACATCCAACAACTTCACAGGTGCACCGCTCCCCGGTTATGAGGCGCCCCGCGCCCTGCTCCGCCGGGAGGTGGCTAGCGCGCTCGGCCGGGTTCAAGCCCGGCTTCGCACCGGCGGCCTCGGCCTCAGGATCTTCGACGCGTACCGCCCGGTGAGGGCCACGCGTGCGATGGTCGACTGGGCGGAGCGCACGGGACACCGGGCGCTGCTCGAGAGCGGGTATATCGCCGAGCGGAGCCGGCACAACCTGGGCGTCGCCGTGGATCTGACGCTGGTGGACCTGGTGACGGGAACCGAGGTCCCCATGGGGGGCCCCGCCTTCGACAGCTTCACGGCCACCGCTGACACGGCCAACGCCACCGGCCAGGGCCTGCGCTACCGACAGATCCTGGTCCAGACCATGGCATCCGAAGGGTTCAGCCCCTATGAGCAGGCGTGGTGGCATTTCAACTACCCGCTCCAAGGGGCGGTGCCCCTAGATCGGGTCATTCGGTAGTCTTCCCGCACTCACCGCTCCCGCACGGCCGCGTCCCGTACGTGACTCACACTTTGAGCGTTGCTCGATGGCGATTTCCTGCCGAGCCGTAACTGTGATGTTTCGACCCGCTCTGACTGTGTGGCCATGCCTCATCGGCCTGCTGGGGGCTGTCGCATGCCGCCGGTCCGCCGACCCGATTGGTCAGGAGATCCGCAACGTCATCTCGGCCGAAAAGCCCCCGGCGTACCTGGAGGGGGTCCACTGGAAGTTGGTCAGGCAGATCTACGTGGATCGACAGTACCGCCCGATCTGGGTCGGAGTTCGTCGAGTGCCGGAGAGAACCAAGGACTTGATCGCGAACCTATGTGATGCCGAACGGGAAGGACTTCGCCCCGCGGACTACCGCCTGGGCGAGTTCCGCCGCACCCTGGAGCGGCTGCGTCCGAGCCTCGACAAGCAAAGGCCGGAAGCCTTCGCCGTACTCGACCTCGAGCTCACGAGACGGTTCCTC
>DASYVW010000545.1:0-8248 GCA_035936675.1 Gemmatimonadales bacterium | reverse complement strand
GTGCCAAAGGCTCCGGTGTTCCCTCGCCCGTCCCCGGTATTGGCGGCCAGGCCATAAGCGCCGATTCCCGTGAATTACCCGCGCTCGCCAGCCACCGCGTGCGACCTCCAGTCGTCAAACTTCGCAAAGCTCCCCGGTGACACTCCAACCAGTCGTCCGAAAGTCCGGGTAAAGTGCCTTTGGTCCGAAAAGCCCAGCCGGGCGGCTACCTGTGCGATCGTGGTATCGCGGCAGGCCGACACCCGAATCCTGCACCTGAACCAGCACCTCACCCCACTGCTGTACAGATTCGGGTCCCTGGCGGACAACTTCAGGTCGCTGCCGAGAAATTCAGGTCACTGGCGGACGGATTCAGGCCGTCGGCGGGGAAATTCGAGTCGCTGGCGGGGAAATTCGGACCGCTGGCGAACCGATCCGGGTCGTCGGCGGACAAGTTCAGGTCGTCGGCGGACAAGTTCAGGTCGTCAGCGGACAAGTTCAGGTCGTCGGCGGACAAATTCAGGACGCTGGCGGATCCATTCAGGTCGCTGGCGGACCGATTCAGGTCGCTGGCGGACCGATTCAGGTCGCTGCCGAGAAATTCAGGCCCCTGGCGGGCCGATTCAGGTCGCTGGCGGACGCATTCGGGTTGCTGGCGGACCCATTCAAGTCGCTGGCGGATCAGTTCAGGTCGTTGGCGGACCGATTCGGGTCGCTGCCGAGAAATTCAGGTCCCTGTCGAACCGATTCAGGTCTCTGGCGGACGGGTTCGGCTCCCTGGCGGATCGATTCAGCTCGCTGGCGAACAAATTCAGGTCCCTGCCGGACGGATTCAGGTCGCTGCCGACCAATTCCGGACACTGGCGGATAAATTCAGGTCGCTGGAGGACTAATTCAGCTCGCTGTCGGCGGCGATGCGTCTCCTGGCGCGCGGCATTAGGACGCCGGCGCCGTGAATGTGACCACTGTAACGGCGAATGTGTCTCCTGCCGCGGTCAATGCCTGTCCTGCCGGCGGAGTCCGTTTGCTGCGGGACGGAGGTCAGATCCCCTAGGCCGGTTCCCGGACGCGGATCGGCAGCGTTACCATCGTCTTTCCCACCCACCGAAGGCGTTTCTCTACCGCGAGAGCGGTTTCGTTGTGAAGCAGGCGGTGATACCACCTCTCCCGCTGGAAGATCATTTTGCCCGCGAAGAACACCACTCGCGGGAATTCGCGGGCAACCTCGAGACACAACGTCTCGGCCTCGGCGACAGCCTCTGTGCCGATGGCCATCCGAGCGATGGCCGGGACCCCCAAACCTGCGGCAAATGAGACGTAATGTGCCAGCATCTCCTCTGTCCGCCGCGTTAGCTCCTCGACAGCATGCTCCCCCTTGAACTCTCCGGAGTCGATCACTCCGACAGTCACAAAGACCAGGCCTTTGAAATGGCCGGGGAAGGATCGGAAGACGTTCAACACAGTGTGAATTCCTACGCCCCCATAGGAGCCTACCAGCACCGCAGCTGTCGGCTTCTGAGGGTCCAGCTGGCCGACAGCCGCCGGCGGGGGCACCGGTGTCGTATGAGGAAGGTCACCGAGCTCATGATACAGCTTGTCCAGCTCTGCGTTCACGGTCCTATAGTGTCGTCGGATGACAAAGCAGAGACCGATGACGGCGAGGGTGATGACAACGGTCACCCAGCCTCCCTCGGCAAACTTTTCGTATGTGGTCGTGCCCAAAATGGTGACACATAAAACGAAGCCAGCGGCAAAGAGCGCCAGTCGCGAGCGCCACTCGCGACGGGCCTTTCGGTGCTGGTGCCAGAAGCGCAGCATTGCCAGCATCGATAGCGAGAATGTCAGGAACACGTTGATGCTGTACATCACCACGAGATGGCCGACATTGCCCCTAGTGTAGACGAGCGCCGCGAGGGCAGCAGCTCCCATCACGAGGATGCCGTTCTGCGTGGTCAGACGTTCGGATAGGGCTGCAAAGCGGTGAGGAACCCAGGAGTCCACGGCCATGTTCGCCAACACCCGGGGACCATCGATGAATCCAGCCTGGGCCGCCACCACGAGAAGCATCGCCTCGGAAAAGAGTGTCAGGACGACGAACGTCCCCCCGAAAGGGAGCCCTCCGGCCAGCCTCTCGGTCAACACGGCGTTCATGGTCTTCCCCGGGACTGGCGTGATCTGCCAAAGCAGGTAGCAGAGGAGAAGACCAGACGCGGTGAAGGCGAGGGATGTGCCCATGTACACCATCGTCCGCTTACCAGTTTCCACCTTGGGGTCTCGCATAATCGGCAGGCCGTTGGACACTGCCTCGATGCCGGTGTAGGTGCCGCCGCCGAGTGAATAGGCTCGCACGAAGAGAAGAAGCAGGCTGCCGATGCCCAGTGTGGCAGCCCCTTCAGTAAAGCCCGCCCGAACGGCCCGAGCCGTCGAGGGAAGCTCGGGCAGGTGGCCAACGATGCCGCCCCCAATGAGGACCGCGTGCGTCAGCAGGAAAAGGAGAAATACCGGCAGGAGTGTCACGACGGACTCGCGCACCCCTCGGATATTCAAGGTTGTGAGGATCAGGATGAATCCGAACTCGACGACCTGTTTCAGCCCATACCACCCGAGTGGCAAGAAGCTGAACAACGCGTCACCCGCCGCCGCAATCGAGATTGTGATAGTGAGGACGTAGTCTACCAGGAGGGCGGCACCTGATACGACGCCGGCACTGGGCCCAAGCAGGCTGCTTGCGACTACGTATCCGCCACCACCGCTCGGGAACTCCTCGATTATTCGGCGATAAGCGGCAGATATAAGCAACACAGTGAAAGCCATGAGAGCTGCCAGCGCGACGGCAAGATACGTGTGTCCTTCGAGTGCCTTGAACGCTTCCTCCGGACCATACGCGGAGGAAGACAGTCCGTCGGCTCCCAAGCCAACCCACGCGAGGAAGGGGATCAGGGCCAGACGGTGAAACAGCCCGCTGTCGCGGAGGTCACGCGGGCCACCTACGAGCAGGCGGCGCAATCGCTTGCGAAGGGGCGCACTTCCAGGTTGTAGGCTCGCCACAGGTTCTTCCCAGGTCAGGGGGGCTTCCCATGCCGCGAGAAGTCTGTCACCCCAGAGGGGGCCTGTCAGCCCACCTTCAACAATCCTGATAGAATCTTGATGGCGGCACAGCGTAGGTTTGTACGGTGAACCTTCGCATGGGATGGTGACGGCGGTGCCGAACAGGGTGCGAATTAATGAGTACGCCTCGTCCGTTGGTATCATCGCCACGGCGACCGTTGTGGGGCTGTTGTTGCGCCCCCATCTGCAAGTCATCGATGTGGCGATGCTTTACCTGCTTGCTGTCGTCGTGGTGGGATATCTACATCGCCGAGGGCCCGCTCTTCTCGCCTCCCTGCTCAGCATAGCTGCCTTTGATTTCGCCTTTGTCCCGCCGTACTACACCTTCAACGTCCACGACACCGCATACTATCTCACTTTCGGTGTGATGCTGGCCGTCGCGCTGAGTATGGGCCAACTCACCGCCCGCATTCGTGAGCAAGCGCAGGACGCCAACGAACGCGAGGCGCGTGCTCGGGCACTTTACGCTCTGAGTAGGGACCTCTCTGAAGGTGGAGATCTCGAGGAGGAGCTTGGCATCGTGACAAGGCACATCTCGGAGGCTGGGCATGGAGAGGCCCAGGTGTTCCTTGACGGGTTCAATCGTGAGTTGCGGGCCGACGACTGGCCGGTCGGAGGACTCTTCGAGAGTCTGGACGTCAGGATTGCAGCGACCTGGGCATACGAAAAGGGCGAGAGTGCCGGCTGGGGTACGCGACACTGCGCCGAAGCCGAGGCGCTGGTAGTGCCGCTCAAGGGTACCAGCAGAATCATCGGCGTGGTTACCGTACGCCCGAGGTCGCTCGATGACGTCTTCGCGGAGCCGGAGCGAGAAACTGTGGAGACACTCGCAGAGCAGGCGGCAGCAGCGTTCGAGCGAACGATCCTTTCCCAGGCGCATGAACGAGCGCGGATGGAGGTGGAGTCGGAGCGCCTCCGCACGGCGCTTTTGAGCTCCCTATCACACGACCTCCGAACCCCTCTCGGTAGCATCGAGGGTGCGGCCAGTAGCCTGCTTCAAGAATCGGGCGGGCTATCACCCGAGGCACAGCAGGAGATGGCAGAAACCATTCTCGAAGAATCCCGGCGGATGACGCGCCTGGTTACGAATCTCCTGGATATGGTTCGGGTCGAGACGGGTGCCCTGGCGGTGCACAAGGAATGGCAGCCGCTGGAGGAGGCCCTCGGTGTTGCCCTCTTACGCCTGGAGGAGCGTCTTGCCGTGCATGCTGTGGACATCCGCCTTCCCCCGGCGCTTCCACTCGTCCCGATCGACGAGCTTCTGATCGAGCAGGTCTTCATCAACCTCTTGGAGAATGCGGCCAAACACACTCCTCGAGGAACCCCGATTGCCGTCTCGGCCTGGGCAGAAAATGGCTCGGTGATGGTCGAGGTTGCGGACCGCGGGCCGGGGATACCGATTGGTGAGGAGGAGACCGTCTTCCGCAAGTTCCATCGAACGGCGGGGGCAGATCATGCGGGTCCTGCGGGCGGCTCCGGTCTGGGACTGACGATCTGCCGTGGGATCATCGCTGCCCATGGGGGTCGGATGTGGCTGGAACGGAGCGCAGTGCAGGGCGCTTGCTTCCGGTTCACCCTTCCCCTTGAAGGTCCACCGCTTCGCACCGTGCCCACCGAGGCAGTAGAAGGCTGAATCATGGCCGCTACTGCCCCGCTGGTGCTCCTGATCGAGGATGAGCCTCAGATGCGGCGTTTCCTGAGGACCACCCTTCGCGCTCACGACTACCAGGTAGTCGAAGCGGCCTCAGCGCGCGAGGGGTTGGCGCAGGCTGCCGGTCGCAACCCGGAGGTGATCTTACTCGATCTAGGCCTGCCTGATATGGATGGCCTCGAGGTCACCCGAGAAATTCGCCGGGTTGCGCGCACGCCGATCATCGTGATTTCCGCACGGGGCCAGGGGCACGACAAAGTCACAGCTCTCGATCTAGGGGCTGACGACTACCTCACCAAGCCATTCGGCGCGTCAGAGCTCCTGGCGCGAATTCGCGTGGCTCTGAGACACTCTGCGTTCCCCCCGGGCACCGCGCCTCAGCCCGTCTTCCAGGCCGGTGAGCTCCGAGTCGACCTGGTACGTCGGCAGGTCTTTCGGGCCGACGAAGAAGCGCACCTCACCCCCACCGAGTACAAGCTGCTTGCTGCCTTGATACGGCACGCCGGCAGAGTCATTACCCACCGGCAGCTGCTCCAGGAGGTCTGGGGTTCTAACTACGCCGATCAGAGCCATTATCTGCGCGTTTACATGGCTCAACTCAGACACAAACTAGAGCGCGATCCGACCAGGCCTCGTCTGCTGACCACCGAGCCGGGCGTTGGCTACCGTCTGCGTGAGGGATAGATACTCCAACCAGGGCTACCGCCTTCCCTGGCTCGCCTGTAGTCTCAGGCCATGCGAGCCTTCATCACAGCGCCGCTTGGCGCCCGCCGAGTGTGATGCCGCCGGTCTCTCGCGGGTTCGGTAGCCGGCGTCGTCCAGACGCTGACCCGACCCGGCTCCCACCCGGGCAGTACATCACTCCCGATTTCCCGGTGCTCTCGGCCGGGCCGACCCCGCGCACGCCGCTGGAACAGTGGACCTTTGCCATCAGGGGAGCGGTGAAGACCCCGGCCTCCTGGACCTGGCAGCAATTTCTCTCGCTTCCGAACGAGACCTTCACGGTCGACATCCACTGCGTGACGAAATGGTCCAAGCTGGACACCGTGTGGACGGGAGTCTCGCTCGACGTGCTCCTCGAGGCGGCCGGCACGACCGGCCAGTATGTCACGGCCTGGAGTGATGGCGGCTACACCGCCAACATCCCCCTCGCGGACTTGACCGGCGGCAAGGCCTGGATCGCGCACGGCTACGACGGCAAGCCGCTCGATCCGGAGCACGGCGGGCCTGCCCGCCTGCTCGTCCCGCACTTGTACTTCTGGAAGAGCGCCAAGTGGGTGCGCGGCCTCAAGCTGACCGAAGAGGACGAGCCCGGTTTCTGGGAGCAGAACGGCTATCACATCTACGGTGATCCGTGGCGGGAGCAGCGGTACTGGGGCGACTGAACTGGCAGCTCGCCGACGTGATCGAGGTCGTCGATGAAACGCCGCGGGTACGGAGCCTCGTGCTTCGCTGCCCCGGCTGGCCGGGCCACCTTGCCGGCCAACATGTTGACGTTCGGCTCACCGCGGAAGATGGGTATCAGGCCGAGCGGAGCTACTCCATCGCCTCGGGACCGGAGGATGAGCACGTCGTGCTCACGGTGGAGCGGCTCGAGGACGGCGAGGTGTCACCGTACCTCTTCGATGTGCTCCATCCTGGGGACCGGCTCGAGCTTCGCGGTCCGATCGGCGGCTACTTCGCCTGGAACGAGGCGCTGGGCGGACCGCTGCTCCTCTTGGCGGGTGGCTCGGGAATCGTTCCACTTCGTTCGATGCTCCGGCACCACGCCGCCACCCACAGCCCGGTTCCCGCGCGTCTGTTGTATTCGACGCGGTCACTTAATGAGGTCATCTACCGTAAGGAGCTCGAGCAGCTCAACTCCGCACTGATCGAGATCTTCTTCACTCTGACCCGGGAGTGGCCCGAAGGTTGGAACGGCCATCGACGCCGGATCGACGAGGAGCTTCTTAGGGAGATCTCCTGGTCTCCAGCCGAGCGGCCACTCGTCTACGTCTGTGGACCGACGGCCTTCGTCGAGCGAGCCGCCGATCTCCTGGTCGCGATGGGGCACGATGCCGCCCGGATCAGGACCGAACGATTCGGGCCGACAGGGACCTGAGAGCTGGAGCCGACTCTAGCGGAACCAGTGCGCCCCGTCAGATTGAACTCCTCACCCCCGTAGGAAGAGGCTTCATGCCGACTCTTCGTCCCAGCCTGCTTGCCGTCGTCGCCCTT
Organism: Gemmatimonadales bacterium; assembly: GCA_035936675.1. Taxonomy (GTDB): domain Bacteria; phylum Gemmatimonadota; class Gemmatimonadetes; order Gemmatimonadales; family GWC2-71-9; genus CAVVWJ01. The sequence goes on along the minus strand of DASYVW010000545.1, from coordinate 1,293 downwards.
TTGGTCCCGCTTGCCGGTCACGCGCAAAGCGACGCACCGCTCCTGCTGCGGGAGCCCGGCCTCAGCGCCACCGAGATCTGCTTCAGCTTCGCCGGGGACATCTGGACCGTGCCTCGGGCGGGGGGTCTCGCTCACCGGCTCACCGCGACGCCTGGTCCCGAGTCGGCCTGTCATTTTTCGCCCGACGGCCAGTGGGTGGCGTATACCAACACGACCAACGGCAACCCCGATGTGTACGTCATCGCGACGCAGGGCGGGGATCCTAAGCGCCTGACGTACCATCCCGGGCTGGATCGGGTGCGCGGGTGGACGCCCGGGGGCAAGGTGCTCTACGTATCGACCCGCCATGGGATTGCCCTGACGTCTGCCGGTGGGGCGCCCCGACTCTTTGCCCAGGACGTCGATGGCGTGATGCCGACCGCGGTCGACTTACCGAGCGCCTGGGACGGGGCGTACAGCGGGGATGGAAAGATGCTCGCGTACCTCCCGTTTCCGCCCGCCAATACAGCGTGGAAGCGCTATCGGGGCGGCCGGACTAGCCCGATCTGGATTGCGTCGCTCGGCGATGCATCGATCAATAAGCTGCCGCGGGACAATTCGACCGATCAGTGGCCGATGTGGGTGGGCGACACGGTGTTCTTCGTGTCCGACCGGGACGGCCCCTCGACACTCTTTGCTTACGACACCCACACCAAGAAAGTCGCCCGCCGGATCGAGAACCGAGGGCTCGACATCAAGTACGCGTCTGCCGGACCCGGCGCCATCGTGTACGAGCAGTTCGGCACGATTCACCTGTATGATCTGAAGACGGGCAAAGTCACTCCGGTACCGGTCCGTCTGTCCGGTGAGCTGACCGAAGCTTTGCCGCACTGGGTGGACGTCACCCAGCAGTTGCAGCATCCCGCCGTATCGCCGACCGGTGTGAGGGCGGTGTTCGAGGCCCGGGGCGAGATCATCACGGTGCCGGCCAAGAAGGGCGATGCGCGCAACATCACCCGCACGGCTGGGGTAACCGAGCGGCGGCCGGCCTGGTCGCCCGACGGTCAGACGCTCGCCTACTTCTCCGATGCCGGTGGCGCCTACCACCTGGAGCTGCGGGGGCAGACGGGCATGGCCGAAGCCCGATCCATCAAGCTCGGTGACGGCGATACGTACTACTACGACCCCGTCTGGTCGCCCGATGGCAAACGCATCGCGTACAGCAACTCCCGCGGCGAGCTCTGGTATGCGGACGTCTCCAGCGGAAAGGTCGTCAAGGTTGATGCGGATCCGTTGGGTCCCCAGTTCGGCGAC
>DASYVW010000544.1:0-5016 GCA_035936675.1 Gemmatimonadales bacterium | reverse complement strand
CACTCACCGGCCGTTGCTCACCATCGTGGACGTGGTCGTTACCGTGGTGAATCCCGGCAGTGCCGGTCCTCGTCGCTTCAAGATCCCTCCTTCAGTTGGAATCCTCGAGCTCGAGGCCGGCATACCGCCGCGGGGAAGGCTGCTGCCGCTACTCGACTTCGACTCGGAGTAGCCCTGCCCAGTTCCGCTGTCCGAGGTGGAGCGGTGCTACGCTACATCCACTGTCCGTACCTCGTCGTCCGGCGAAGTGCATCCGGATGCGCCCGGAACCACGCCATCATCAGCAACACCTCGTCAATCGAATCCAGCGGCAGCGGACCCACCGGCGCGTCGGGCTTACGTGTCTCCTCGGCCACGACGCCACGGAACGCCTCGTGCTCGATTGGCGTTGCCGGATACGGGAAAGAAGCCTGGACGACTCCTCGCCTCAGGATATAGACCCGGTCGTCGCCGAAGTCGCCGGGGTCGCGGTACACGAAGGTGAGCAGGTCCACCGCCGTTCGCGCCCGGCTGGTGGCGGCCAGGAGCCACTCGAGTTGCTCGAACTTCTCCCGCCAGCGCGCCGCGATCTCAAACTCCGCCTTCCCTGCCGCCTCCTGCATTGCGGCGACCACCCGATCGATCGGTTGAATTGTCCGGCCCTCGAGAAACGCCATCGCGGTCTCCACCCGGCGCCGGTAATCCCATTCCGCCACCAATCCGGCGCACGGTCCGGTACAGAACCCGAACTCGTGCCGAATGCACCCGGCCTGGCGGGGGGCCTCGAAGAGATCCCCCTGGCCGGCAAAGACCACCGGCATCGTGGCGGCGCAGTCGCGGAGCCCCAGCAGATCGTTCAGGGTCCGCACTGCCTCGAGCATACGCGACATGGAGCGGAACGGGCCGTAGCAGCGGATATCCCCATTCGTCACGGTTCCACCACCGTACACTCTGGGCGCCGGCCCTCCCGCGATCTTGATGAGCACGGAGCGCCGGGTGCGGTTGGCCTTGTGATTGAAGTAGGGGCGGAACTTCCGGATCTGCCGCAGCTCGCCGAGGTAGGCGGCAAACTCGCTGGGTACGTAGTCCCACTGGATCTCGCTCGCGGCATAGAGAATCCGCGCCGCCTTGTCATCCGGGAAACTGGCGCGGAAGTAGGTCAGCAGCCGGGTTCGGAGCCGCTTGGCCTTGCCGACGTAGAGAACCCGGCCGGTGGCGTCGAACATCCGGTAGACCGCGGGCCGGTTCTCTGCCAGCGTGCGCACCCGGCACAGCAACTGATTCAGGTCAGTGGACGGAAGCGGCGCGAGCCGCTGGGCCCTGCCCCCTCCACGCCTCACGATTGACAGCGGTGACAGAACACGGAGATGCGCGCGTCGATCTCGTGGGTCCCGGTCAGCCGGGTACCGCAGACCCGGCAGGGTTCACCCTCGCGGCCATACACCAGCAGCTCGAGCTGAAAGTTCCCCGACTCGCCGGTGCCGGTCCGGTAGTCTCGGAACGTCGTCCCGTTGGATGCGATGGCGGCCCCCAGGATCCGGCGAATTTCCCGGTGCAGCCGGCGATGGTCCTCCGGCTTCAGGCTGCTGGCCGGCTTCGATGGATCGATGCCGGCTGCGAAGAGCGCCTCGTTGGCGTAGATGTTCCCGACACCTGCGAGGTGTCGCTGATCCATGATCACCTTCTTGATTGCCTGGCGGCTGCGCCGGAGCGCAGTACCGAGCTGCTCGGCCGAGAAATCGTCCTCCAGCGGCTCGGGTCCGATCGCCGCGCTGTAGCGCTGCCACGCCTTTTCGTCCAGGAAGAGCAGGGTACCTAGACGGCGCACGTCCTCGTACACCAGCTCACCCCCGCGATCGAGCTCGGCACGGAGGACCGCATACCTGGCCTCCTCGGGCTCGAGTGGACGACGATGGACCATGAGGGAGCCGGTCATACCGGGCTGGATCACGAGGCGGCCAGAGTCGAGCTCGAGCACGGCGTGTTTGGCCCGGCGGGAAACCGATTTGATGGTAGCGCCGGTGAGCCGGCGGATCAGGCGCCGCCGGGTGACCCCGCGCAACACGTCATCGTGGCTCAGGGTGACTCTTCGGATGCGGCGGCCAACCAGGCTAGGCCGGATGTCTCGAACGATGGTTTCGACTTCGGGAAGCTCGGGCAATGCTGGGGACCTACCCGCGGCGCACGGTAGCCGGCCGCCGCTCGTCGAGCCGAGCCGCTTCTCGCCATCCGATGTCAGCGCGGAACAGCTTTCCGTCGAACTCGATGGCGTCGGCGGTGTCGCGGCTCAGTTGTTGGGCTTCCCGAAACGTCGGGGCGACGGCGGTGACCGTTAGCACTCTGCCTCCCTCGACCCGGAGCACACCGTCGCCACTCCGCTGGGTTCCTGCATGGAAAATCGTGACGCCTTCCGGCAGACTCTCGGGCAGCGTGATCGCCGCTCCCTTCTCGGGATGCTCCGGATAACCCCGAGAAGCGAGCACCGTCGTCACCGCCGCTGCCCGGGTAGTATCCATCCGGGACGGCCGCTCACCCTTGGCCACGCGCCACAAGCAGTCGGTCAAACCGCCAGCGATCAGTGGGAGTATGACCTGCGCCTCGGGATCGCCGAGCCGACAGTTGAACTCGACCACCGACGGTACACCCGCCGGATCTATCATCAGTCCGGCATACAACACCCCGGTAAACGGGGTTCCGAGCCGGCGCATGGCCTCGAGCGTGGGGAACAGCACGTCGCGCTTGACCCGTTCGAGCAGGGCCGGACTCGCCAGCGACACGGGGCTGTAGGCGCCCATCCCGCCGGTATTGGGCCCGCGGTCGCCAGCCAGCAGGCGCTTGTGGTCCTGGGATACTGGTAACAGCTCCAGCTCCCGGCCGTCGGTGATGGCGAGGACCGAGATCTCCTCGCCCTCGAGGAAGGCCTCGACTACCACCGTGCGCCCGGCGTCCCCGAACTCTCCCGTCTCCAGCATCGACCGCACCGCGCGGGCGGCCTCCTGGCGGGTGGCGCATACGATCGCTCCCTTCCCCGCCGCGAGGCCCGATGCCTTCACCACCAACGGCTCGGAGTGCCGGTCGACATACGCCAACGCCTGCTTCAGGTCGGTGAAGCTCTCGCTGGCGGCGGTGCGAACCCCGGCGGTAGCCATCACCTGCTTGGCAAAGGCCTTCGATGCCTCCAGCTGGGCTGCCGCCGCGCTCGGCCCCAGTACCGCCCGGCCCTCGGCTCTGAGCCGGTCCGCCAGCCCACGGGCGAGAGGAACCTCGGGTCCGATCACGGTGAGGTCGATGGCGTACATATCCGCCGCGTCGGCCAGACGGTCGAGATCGTCGGCGGCGATCGGCAGATTGTGGGCGACGTCGGCGGTGCCGGGGTTGCCCGGCGCACAGTAGAGATCGGCTTGGGGGTTCTCGCGGCGGAGTGACCAGCAGAGGGCGTGCTCCCGGCCGCCCCCGCCTACAACCAGTGCTCTCACGGTTTCTGCGCGTTCCTGAAGGCTTCGCGTGCCCGATCTGCCGCGCGGCGGGCGGCGTCCGCCAGATGTCCAGCCAGCTCCCGGGCCTCGCCGGCATAGTAGCTCCCAGCAGCCGCCACGTCGTCGCGCCACGGGCGCTCGCCGGCCTCGGTACCCCGCCGCACATACTCGCCGCGAAGAATGCGGTCGTACTCGCCGCTGGCGACCCAGCGCTGCAGCTCCGCCGCCCGCACGGTGTGCATCGGGTGGGTCAGCGCGAGCGTGCTCAGGAGCTTGTAGACCACGTCGAGCCCTTCGCTGCTGCTGGCGTACTCGTGTGCCTGCTGCATGAAGGCGTCCACATTGAGCTGGCCGGCAAATCCCGCTCCCCGGCCACCACCGGCCATCTTCATGTCGAGCCGCTGTGCGGTGACGACGTCCTGACTCCCCAGGAGCCCGGCCCGGTCGGCGGACAGCTCCGACTTCCGGGACCACTCGAGGAAAGCGAGGCGGATGGGGAGCACGACGAGCTCGCCCAGCACCGGGAGAACACCGAGGCTGACCAGCGCCAGAATGGCTGCGATGGTGCGATACAGGGCGTGTCCGCTGATGACGTGTCCTAGCTCGTGGGAGAGCAGCACCCGCAGCTCATCGTCGTCGAGGAGCTCGATGGCGGCCGAGTGCACCACGATGAAGGGCGTATCGATTCCATACGCACCCGCATTGAAGATCGGAGTCTGGGTGACATAGAGCTCCGGCACGGTCGGCCAATCGAAGGTGGTGCATACCTCGGTGTGGAGGTGACAGAGCTTGGGGAACTGCGTGGGACCAACCCGGACTGCATTGCCCTGAAACAGGAGTCGGATACCCCGCTCGCCGCCCAGCATCGCCAGCACTTTCCGGATCAGCTCATCGACTCCGGGGACGGCCCTGAGGGTTTGCAGCGCGGCCCGGTCGGCCGGATGCTCCCAGGATACGGCGGCGATCTCGGCAAAGCGCTGGCGGGGACGAGGGGCGAGGCTGGTGCTCATGGCGACTCAACGGTTGGGGATGCGGCACTCTACGGACTTAGAAGGCGATGGTTTCAAGTTGTGACGTCACTTCATGCTCGCCCTCATCGCCCGGTCCAGGTCCTCGATCAAGTCGTCGGTGTCCTCCACCCCGCAGCTCAGCCGAATCAGGCTCTCGGTCAGACCCATTGCTTGACGCATATCGGGCGGAACCGATGCGTGCGTCATCGTGGCCGGATGGCCGATGAGGCTCTCTACCCCGCCGAGCGATTCCGCCAGCGCGAATATGCGGGTGTGCTCCACGAACCGCCGGGCTAGTCCCGGGTCACCCAGATCCAGCGAGATCATGCCCCCGAATCCGCTCATCTGGCGGCAGGCCAGCTCGTGCTGCGGATGGGACGGGAGACCGGGGTAGTAAACCTTGCGGACCAGCGGTTGCCGGGTAAGCCATTCGGCAATGCGGCGGCCACTCAAATCGTGCTGCCGCATGCGAAGTGGCAGGGTCTTGATCCCCCGGAGCGCGAGCCAGCAGTCCATCGGTCCGGGCACCGCCCCAGAGGCATTCTGAATGA
>DASYVW010000543.1:0-3728 GCA_035936675.1 Gemmatimonadales bacterium | reverse complement strand
CCGATCTCGTCTCCCTGCTCCACCCGTCCCAGCGCACCCGCCAGGGCCTCGCGTGAAAGGAACGGCTCGTCGCCCTGGATGTTCACGATCGTATCGAAGCTGGCGAACTCGGCTCTCTCCGCGACCTCCGCCACCCGATCGGTGCCGGTCGCGTGGGACGCTGAGGTGAGGACACCACGAATCCCCGAGCCTTCGGCGACCCTGGCTACCTTCTCCGAGTCGGTGGCAACCACGAGCTGACCGACCAGACCATGGTCCAGTACACGCTCGATGACCCGGGTGATGAGTGGCTCACCTGCCAGCGGCTGAAGCGGTTTGTTGGGGAGGCGGGTCGAGCCGAGACGAGCCGGAATTACACCCAGGACGCGCATCACCGAAGTTAACAGGGAGCGGGTCGCGAGTCAAAAGTTATGCCGCGCGGGTCGAGCGTTAGGAGCTGGGAGCTAGAAGATTGTACGTCAAAGAGTTAGACAGTCGTAGGCTGAGCCGCGGGAAGGCCGATCGCGGCGAGAGAGAGGAAGTTCGCAAGCAGCCGTTTTCCATGGCGGGTGGCCACGGATTCGGGGTGGAACTGCACCCCGAACACGGGAAGCGTCCGGTGGCAGAGGGCCATGATCTCCTCCCCTGCGGGACGGTCCTCTGACCAGGCGGTGATCTCCAGCTCGGCAGGCAGATCCTTCGGCGAGACCACGAGCGAGTGATAGCGCATGACCTCCACCGGCGAGGGGATCTCCTGAAAGAGGGGATGGCCTGTGTGGACGACCTGGGTCGTCTTCCCGTGCATGAGCCGGTCGGCACGCACGACTCGTCCTCCGAATGCCTCGCCGATCGCCTGATGGCCAAGGCATACGCCGAGGATCGGGATTATTCCCGCGGCTGCGCGGACGAGGGGGATCGAGATGCCCGCCTCACCCGGCGTGCAGGGGCCGGGGGAGATGATGATGGCCGCCGGTCGGAGCGCGAGGGCCTCGGCCGGAGTCAACGCATCGTTGCGGTAGACGACCGGCTCTGCCCCGAGCTCGCCGGCGTACTGCACCAGGTTGTAGGTGAAGCTGTCGTAGTTATCGAGGACGAGAAGCATGCCCTACACTAGCGCCGACGGGCGGAGTCCACCATGTGGCTCCCCGCCCGGCGAGTGGAATCCGCCCGGCGTGCCCCCTCTGTTCGCAGCGAGTCCACCAGCCGTTCGCTCCGCCCTGCGATGGAGTCGGCCCCTGCCTCGACCGCCGTCGTGACGGAGTCCGCCCGGGCGTCTGCCGCTTCGGCGATGGAATCGGCCCTGGCTTGAGCTACCGATGCCATGGAGTCTGCCTCTCCAGAGCCGAAGTCCCCCCGCTTGAGGTCGTCCACGATGTCGTTGGGGAGCAGCAACGGCACGCTCACGCCCCCGGGCTGGAAGACGGCACGCCCAAATTCCTGGAGGTGAGCACTGGAGTCATTACCGTGGAAGCAGGAGAACACGCCGGTCGAGAGCGGACCGACCTTGACGTTGACGCCTCGTTGATTGTGCTGGTTGTCCAGGTTGGCCGCGAGGCGACATCCTTCCAGACCACGAGCCATCACTGAATCCTCGAGCTTGATCTGGAGCTCGACGGCCGAGATGCGCTTGGGGGCGTCGCGCAGGAGCACGACCTTGTCCAGGGTGCCAAGCTTCTGTCCGTCGAGCTTGAAGGGGACGAACGGGATAGGCAAGGTGATGGGGCCGGTTCCCTCGACCACACCGCGCACCCGGCCGACCCCCTGCCTGGCGAGGGTGACGCCGATCATGCCGACCGTGAAGATGGCCAAGGCCCCGAAGGCGATACGTACCCAGTAGTTTCGCATAGATTCCGCCTTCCCGGACGCCGGGTAATATGTTTCGCTAAGTGACGTTCAGGCAAAGCCGAAAGTTTCACCGGCTGACTCCGGGGGACCCCGCCTGTGATTGACGTTGAGGGCCTGCAGAAGCTATATGGCGACTTTCCGGCCGTCCAAGGCCTCTCCTTTCAGGTGGGGCCGGGCGAGGTCCTGGGCCTGGTGGGCCCGAACGGTGCCGGCAAGACGACCACCATCCGCAGCATAGCCGGGATCATCATCCCCACGGCGGGGCGAATTCGCATCGCCGGCCACGATCTGGCCACTGATCCGGTGGTCGCCAAGTCGGCGCTCGCGTTCATCCCGGACGAGCCTCACCTGTTCGAGTATCTGACCGTCGAGGAGCACCTGCGCTTCGTCGGCCGGCTCTATCGCATCGGCGACGTGGGAGCCCGGATTCCCGGATTGCTGGAGGAGCTTGACCTGGCCGAGAAGCGGGGAGCGCTTCCGGGCGAGCTGTCCCGAGGAATGAAGCAGAAGCTCGCCATCGCCTGCGGCCTGCTGCACGAGCCCCGGGCTCTCCTGCTCGACGAGCCGCTGACTGGATTGGATCCGGTGGGGATTCGCCGCATGAAAGCCACGATCATGCGTCGAGCGGCCGGCGGTTCGGCCGTGATCTTGAGCTCGCATCTGCTTCATCTGGTGGAGGAGATCTGTACCCGCGTGCTCGTCATGCAGCGCGGTCGGACGGTGGCATTCGGGACCATCGCGGAGATCGTGGCTGGAAGACCGGAGCTTCAGTCCCAAAGCCTGGAGGATGTCTTTCTCGCGCTCATCGGCGATGGAGAGACTGCCGAGCGATGATTCGCGTGTTCGGATATCTGGCCTGGCGCTCCGCGCGCAACCGGATTGCCCGGCAACTCCGTCATCTGCGAAGCCCCCGGTACCTGGCCGCGTTGCTGCTCGGACTGGCATACGTCTGGTTCATGATCATCGGCCAGCGACCGGCCGCCGCCGCAGGAGAGACGCCGGATCCACGAACACTCGAGCTGGTCGGCGCTGTGGCGTTGATCGGCGCGGTGGCATGGGGCTGGATCTTCGGCGTCGAGCGCAGGGTGCTCGCGTTCACCCCGGCTGAGGTCACCTTTCTCTTCTCCGCGCCCGTATCCCGGCGGGGCCTGATCCAGTTCAAGTTGCTTCACAGCCAGCTCCTCATCCTTTTTAACGCCTTGCTCTGGACGCTGATCCTCTCGCGGGAGCGGTTCGGGGTCTCCTCCTGGCTCAGGGTAATCTCGATCTGGGTCCTGCTCACCACCCTGTCGTTGCACCGATTGGGCGCTTCGTTCGTCCGGACCAGCCTGTCCGAGCACGGGCGGCTCGGTGCCCGGCATCGCATCGTCTCACTGCTGGTCCTGGGCCTGGTGCTCATCGCTTTGACCTGGACCATCGCCGATGCGCTGCCCGCTATCGTCGCCGCGCGCGGCGGGGGTCCGCAGCAATTCCTGGCGGCCATGCAGGATGTTGCCAGCAGGCCGGTGCCGAGCGCCCTGACGTATCCGTTCCGTGCCCTGGTGCGGCCGCTGACGGTGCATAGTGCGGCCGCCTGGCTCCAGGCGCTCTGGCCGGCACTTCTCCTTCTCGTGCTGCACTACGTCTGGGTGGTCCGATCCGACAGCGCATTCGAGGAGACGGCGGCCGAGGTATCGCTGCAGCGGGCGCTGGCGCTGGCGGAGCATCGGCGAAGCCCCTCGTCCCCCTTCCGGGCTCCTGTCAAGGCCAGTCCTGCGCTCTTTCGCCTGGCACCGGTGGGGTGGCCTGCCGGCGCCATCCTATGGAAGAATCTCGTCGCTGCTACCCGCACTAGACGAGTGAGAAACGTGGCGATCGCGCTGGGCGGCGCCGGGGCGATCGCTGCTGTCCTGTCATTCGATCCC
>DASYVW010000542.1:0-4178 GCA_035936675.1 Gemmatimonadales bacterium | reverse complement strand
GTAGTTAGTCGCAGGCAAACACCGGCTGGACCCGCGCGATGAAGCACCCTGCTTCCGCGTTCCGCACGTGGAGGTATTCCACGCGCGGCTCCGCCAACTGTTCCTCAATAACATGCTCCACAGTCCTCCCCCCGACCCGCTGCTGATTGAGGAGCATTCCCCGCTCACCGTAGCTCTCCAGGACCAGGGGGATAGCGCGCAACTCCTCTGGGAAGCGGAGCTCGTCGTATTGCCGGCAGGCTTCCCGATGGATGAACACCGGGCCAGGTGCGGGTAACGCTCCAGGCGAGACGAACGGCTGATAGGTGAAGAGGATCCGCTCCTCCTGGCCCTGGTTGAATGTCTTGAGGCACTGCCTGCAAGGACCATAGCCGGCGGCGATCTCTACGTGGGCCGGATGGCCATACTGCGGCGAGCGAAGCGTGGAGCGGACGGTTTGGGCCAAGCCCTCCGAGATGCCTGAGACACGGTAACGAAGCATGGGGGCCTCTTGCGAAGCGAGTCCTTGCCAGTCATGCATACCGGCATAAGATCGGACCCGGCACCACCAGGCGCCTCCCGGACCTTGCGCCCAAATCTTTGTTCCTGACGAGAGCCTGCATGAGCGACCCGCTGCTCCTCCTGCTGGAAAAGGCCCGCATCATCGACCTCATCAACCAGTTGTTCATCGCCACCGACAAACGGGATTGGCCGGCGGTGCGCCGCTGCTTTGCCGAGGCTGTTCTCTTTGATATGACCTCTCTCGCCGGCGGCGCGCCGAGCCGCGTTACCCCGGACCAGATCGCCGCCGGATGGGAAGAGGGATTGCGGCCGATCGAAGCGGTGCATCATCAGGCGGGGAACCATCGGGTAGACGTTCGGGGCGACCAGGCCACCGCCTTCTGCTATGGCATCGCGTCCCATTATCGCTCGACCCGCTCGGGCCGGAACACCCGGATGTTCGTCGGCAGCTACGACTTTCACCTGCTCCGAATGGACGGACGCTGGCAGATCGACAGCTTTCGCTTCAACCTGAAATACATTGACGGCAACGTAGATCTGGAGCGGGAGGTGTAAGCTGGGAGCTGGGAGGGAGCTAATAGCTATGAGCTATGAGCTATGAGCTATGAGCCGACGTTTGGTCAGCGGCGCCCTTCGGCAGCCCGATCGCGGCGGGGGCGGCCGCCCCGGAACTCGAAATGACTGTCGTTGAGCATCTTGGCAATCGACGTGGCACGGCCGTCACAGGGGACCCGGGCAAACTGCCGGGCCGACAGCCAGGCAGCATTGTACCAGGTCCTCGGCTTAAGCCCAGGATACAGGTGGGCGAACTCCGATTTAAGACGGGCCTCGCGCGGGTTCTTCATGCCATTGTCCTAGGGGTACCCGTTTAAAGCTAGGGACCTCCCCCGGTGGCGCAACTCGACGGCGGCGCCCCCGGCTACGTATACTTGGCGAGGCTAGATGCAGGGTATTGCGCGCTGGCAGCGCCTCATCCAAACCTGAGGAACGGCATGGCCACGAAACTCGACAAGACGATCAAGCGCGAGCTGGAGCTCGACGGCAAGCTGTACACGGTCGCCATCTCACCGGAGGGTGTGAAAGTCACCCCCAAGGGCGCCCGGAAAGGGCAGGACATCTCCTGGAGGTCGATCGTGAGCGGGGAGACCGAATTGCGCCGGGATCTGAACGCGTCGGTCGACGCCTATCGAGAGTAGGCCGGGGCCGGGAGGCCAACCGGAGGGTAGATCCATGCGGCTCCGCTGGGTCCCGGCTCTGCTGGGACTGGTCGCGGCAGTATTGGTGCTGGCGGCGGGTCCGGGCACCCGCTTCGGCCTCTGGGACTTTCGCACCGGCTTCAGCGCGCTCCGCTGGGGCGCGTACGCTGGATTGGCCGCAGTGGCGGTTGCGGTGCTGTTGCTCATTGTCCGTCCAGGATCCGGCGGCGTCGTCCCCCTGGTCCTGGGTCTCCTTCTCGGGCTGGGTGCAGCGTTCGTTCCCTGGCGCTGGATGCAGCAGGCCCGCCGGGTGCCACCGATCCACGACATCAGCACGGACCTCGACCGACCACCCAAGTTCGTCGCCGTCCTGCCGCTTCGGGCCGGGGCTCCCAACCCCGCCACATACGGCGGGGCCGAGGTCGCCGAGGCACAGCGGCGCTCATATCCCGACATCAAGCCGCTGCTGCTGGGCGTCCCGGCCGGCGCTGCCTACAGCCGGGCCCTCGCCTCGGCCCGCGGCATGGGCTGGGAGCTGGTTGCGTCGGACTCCACGACCGGCCGGATCGAAGCGCCCGCCACGACGCCCTGGTTCGGCTTCAAGGACGATGTGGTTGTCCGGGTCCGGCCCGAAGGGCCGGGGAGCCGGATCGACGTGCGCTCCGTCTCTCGCGTCGGCACGAGCGACGTCGGAGCAAACGCGCACCGGATTCGCACCTATCTGGCGGATGTCGCCAGCCGTAAATCCTGAGCCTGGTGGGCGGAGGTTCGATGGCGGAGCCGAGTTTTGCGCAGCAGATCGCCACCCTCAACTCGACGCTCCGTGGCATCGAGGTGCGTTTGGCGCTCGGCCGGCCTCCGGTCGAGGGGTTCGAGGAGTTCAAGAACGTTCTGGATGACATGCGGCACAGGCTCTGGGATTTGTTGAGCCTCACGGACGACGAGGAGATGACCCTCCAGGAAAGGTTCCGGATCCGGCGGGCCACTGAGCTGTGCCGCGGATTGGTCGCGGACCTCCGCAGTGGCGCCGTGGCTGGCCGTCATTCGGACCTCCCGGGCTTGCGGGAATCGGTAGTGGAGCTGGGCCAGAGCATCGAGCTGGCACGAACCCGGTCCTCATAGTGGCCGTCGTGAGCGCCACCCCCATCCTGCGCACGGCTCGTCTGGTACTCGGCGCCTTCGAGCCGAGCGATGCAGCCGAGCTGCAGCGCCTTGCCGGCGAACGCGAGATCGCCGATACCACCCTAGCTATTCCGCATCCCTACGAGATGGATCACGCCCTGGCCTGGATCGGAAATCAGCGCAAGGAGTCGGCGCGTGGCCGAGCCGAGAACTTCGCCATCCGTCTATCGGCGGGCTCGCGCCTCATCGGCAGTGCCGGGCTGCGCGACATCGACGCAGAGCACCTTCAGGCGGAGCTCGGTTTCTGGATCGGGAGGGAATGGTGGGGCCACGGGTATGCGCGCGAAGCCGCGGCGGCCGTCATCCGTTTCGGGTTCGACACCCTCGGCCTGAATCGCATCTGCGCCCATCACATGCTGCGCAATCCGGCGGCCGGGAAGGTCCTCCAGCACGTTGGAATGCAGCGTGAGGGGTTGCTGCGCCAGCGGGTGCGGAAGTGGGGGATCCATGAGGACGTGGTCGTGTACGCCATTCTTCGAGACGACGGTAGCTAAGCTTGCCGCCGTGAAAGTCTTTGCCGACCGCTCCGGTCGGGACTCACGGCTCGCAACTATCCTGGATGAGTAGGTGGCGCCGGTCATAGCCAGGCTGAGGGTACATGCCATCTGACAAGAAGTTCCCGGTGAGTGCGGAGCCGGACCCGGCAACAGCGCTCGAGACTGCCGCTGACCCTCTGCTCTCCGAACGCCCGGGCCGGGTTCACTGGGTGGTGGTGATGACCCGCTCGCCGCAGCCGGAAGACAAGACGCCACCAGGCGCCACCATCCTCACCCGGTGGTGGCACCCACGGGACCGCAGCTGGAGTGAGAACGCATTCGAGTCTCTCGATCATGCCATTCGGTTGTTTGTGGATGAGAGTGGGTGGGTGCTTCGACAGCAGCAGACGCTCGATGGTCCTCAAGCCCACGAGCTGCTGTTCGAGGCGAGACGGGAAGACTTCAGCCGGCCAAGCACGGAGCAGATGCTGAAAGAGGTTGGACTCACGCCCGAAGACGTGGCCGACCTCATGAACCGGGTGGATCGTGAGGGCGACGCGTCCCCGTAATATCAGATTAAGCGGCCGAGCACCGATCGCACCGCCGCGCCTAACCGCCCAACCTCATCCTCCCCAATGGCGGTGGAGACGTTACCGACGCCCCGGGGATCAATTTGTACTCCTTCATTGAATAGACCGAGAAAAATCTGGTGGCGTAGGTCGGTGTCCGAGCCCTGCGTGTCCCGATAGCTCCTGACCGGCCGGCCAGTGAGGTGAATAGCAAACAGCGAGCCCAGGCCGGTGATCTGAGCGGCGATCCCGGC
>DASYVW010000541.1:0-2148 GCA_035936675.1 Gemmatimonadales bacterium | reverse complement strand
AAGGGCGGTTCCATAACGTCTTCGTGCCCGGCTCGGACTTTCACTACGTTCCAATTACCGTCGGGGTTCGATTTGGTGGCAGCTGAGCCGCGCCCATCCCAAGTTTACAACCGCCTCGCTTCCAGCGAGGCGGTTGTGTTTTGCCGCGTTCCGATCGTCCAACCCGCGGGGTTCTGATCCAAGCTTCAGTAATAGCGTTCGCGATCTTCCGGCGTGACCGATCTCCTGGCGGAGGCGCGCCGGCTGCTCCAGCACCATTTCGGCTATCCTGATTTCCGCCCCGCTCAGGCGGAGGTTCTCGCCTCTATTTTCGGCGGGCGCGACACCCTCGCCATCCTGCCCACCGGTGGCGGCAAGTCCATCTGCTTTCAGATTCCCGCGCTCGTCCTCGGTGGCCTCACCGTTGTCGTTTCACCGCTCATCTCGCTCATGCAGGACCAGGTCGAAGCCGCTCGAGCCCGCGGCCTTGCCGCTGGATGCCTGAATAGCAGCCTCGGCCTTGCCGAGCAGGAGGCCGTACGGCTGTCGATCTCCGACGGCTCGCTCCGCCTGCTGTATGTCTCGCCCGAGCGGTTGGAGCGATTGAGCGTGGAGCTCCAGAGCCAGGGAATCCAGCCCCGGCTGCTCGTCATTGACGAGGCCCACTGCATTGCCGAATGGGGGCACGACTTCCGCCCCAGTTACCGCATGCTCTCTCGCGCACGATTCCGGCTGGGCGGCCCCCAAACGGTTGCACTGACCGGCAGCGCCACAGCCGAGGTGCGCAATGAGATCGCCTGCAGTCTCCGGCTCCGGAAGGGGTTTCAGCTCCATCTGGGTTCGTTCGATCGTCCGAACCTCTGGTTCGGAGCGGTGCCGGTCAAATCCGAGCGAGAGCGCCTGGAGGCACTCCTTCAGCTGCTTCGGGGTGATGATGTCATGGCCATCGTGTACGCGCCAACCCGAAGCACCACCGAGGCGGTTGCCCGTGCCCTTTGCAATGCGGGACATCGCGCGGCGCCGTACCACGCCGGACTCACCAAGTCGCGCCGCACCGCCACGCTCGACGACTTCCTGCGGGATCGGATCGATGTCGTGGTGGCCACCTGTGCCTTCGGCATGGGCATCGACAAGCCAAACGTGCGCCTTGTCGTGCACTGGACCCCACCGCCAACGCCGGAGGCCTACTACCAGGAGGCAGGGCGAGCCGGGAGAGACGGAGACTTTGCCCGGTGCGTGCTGTTGTGGCGCAGGTCAGATACCGATCTGCACCGCCGCCAGCTCGACGTCACCTTTCCGCCGCGCCGCCTGCTCGAGCGCATCTGGTCCGGGCCCAAGGGACAGGTCGGCGTTCCGAGAAATGTTCTCGAGGCGGCGGAGCGGCTCCGCCGTGAGCTGCGCCCCGAGCGGGGCCCGGTGGATTGGCGGCCCGTGGTCGCGCGCCGCCGGCGGGCCGAGGCCCGGATCCAGGCAGTGGAAGACTACGCGCGAACGACGCAGTGCCGCCGCGCCAACCTGGTCGGCTACTTCGGAGAGCAGCTAAAAGAGTGCGCGGGGTGCGACAAGTGCGGAAAGAAGCCGAGGGCAGCACCGGCCGATCCCGAGATCGCCACCCGGGTTGCCCGTCTCCGCGATGCGCTAGCCGGACGCAGGTCCGTGTGGGGCGGATGTCCGCTGGAGCCCGACGTGCTGCTCCGGTTGGCCCAGAGCCCGCCACCGGATGCTGCTTCACTCGCGGACGTGCCCGGCGTGGGAGCGGCGGTCACCGAAAGGCTGGGCGGCGCCATCCTCCGCGCACTCTCGTGCGCCGGTCCCGACCGGGACTCTCGGTCAAACGACCCTGCCTTCAGCGCACTCGAGAAATGGCGTGCGGGCGTAGCCCAGGAGATGGGTGTGCCGGCCTATGCGATCGTCTCCGATTCTGTGTTGCGCGCCATCTCCGAGGCCCAGCCGAAGAGTCGATCCGAGTTGACCCGGATCCGAGGCCTGGGCCCGCGAGCTCTCGCCAAGTTCGGGGACGACCTGCTGCGCGTAGCCGGCCCCGGACCCTCGGCGGCTGACCAGCCGGTGAATCGGTTGGACCCGCTCGTGCAGACCGGTTAGCTTGGTGTCGCCATGGACGACTCTCTCTACTTTACCGAACAGCACCACCAGGTTCGCGAGATTGTC
>DASYVW010000540.1:0-1643 GCA_035936675.1 Gemmatimonadales bacterium | reverse complement strand
CACCATCTGGAGCTGGCCGAGATTTACGCCGAGCGTAAGCGGGTGGCCGACGCCAGGACACAGCTCCATCTGGTCGACTCGTTGCCCGACCGCGAGGTCATGGACTCGGTCTACACGCGCCAGGGCGCGGCGCTGCTCCGGCGACTGGACAAGCGATAGATCAGTCGAGCGCTTCCTCGGCGCGCTCTCTGACTCGCTCGAGCTCCGCGCGCAGGCGGCGCTTTTGGCGTAGCAGCTCCTTCCGGGTACGGGCCCCTGCCCTGTCGATTCCTTCCCGCGCCTCCTCCCCCAGCGACCGCATGCCCCGTCGCAGACGTCCCCGGGTCTTCTGCCCCTGCTCCGGCGCGAACAGTAGCGCGAAGCCAGCGCCCAGAACGACCCCGAACAGAAGGCCGGCTGCGAAGCCGCCGGGGCCTTTGGAAGATTCGGTCGCTTCGACTTCCCTGCTGGACTCGTCCAGCGATTCCTCGGTCTCCATCGCCGCCGCCTCAGTCTGAATCCAACTGGAAGCTAGCCGCGAGGGAGGGATGGCGGGAAGCCGCGGCTCAGCTCCTGATCTACGGCCTTCACCATTTCGTCGAGGGCGAACGGCTTGGCGATTGCCCGTACCGCACCCAGCAGTCCCGCAAGACCGAGCAGGTTGAAGTCCCTGGCGGGCCCGCCGTCGGTCATGGCGATGACGCGGGTGGAGGTGCTGGAGGCCTGAAGCTCCTCGATCAGCAGAAGGCCGCTCCTCTTCGGCATATGGATGTCGGTTATGAGCAGATCGGGGCCTTGCTCGTGCCAGATCCGGGTGGCCTCATCTCCGTCTTGAGCCTGGAGGACCTCATACCCCGCATTGCTCAGGGCGATTTCAAGTGTCCGACGAATGCCGGGGTCATCGTCCACAACGAGGATCCGCCGCTTCGCCCGCTCCACGATCTCAAAGTGCTGGCTCGGCACCCTCTCTGCTTTTCCGGCCAGGTCGAGCCAGATGTAGTCCGGATCGAGCGGTACGTCAGGGTTCGGGCCTGTCACTACCCGGAACCATTGCCCGATGTAGTGCGCAGCATAGCCACGGTCATCCTTAGGAAGGAGGCGGGCCCAGCGTTGAGAAGTCATTTTTCTGCCCTTCCTACGTCGATCAGGAATGCACGAGCGGCTTCAATGTAGGCGGTACGGCGGTACGGCGGTACGGCGGTACGGCGGACAGCGGCAGCAGCTACTCGTTCTTGACAAATCAAGAACTGTTGATATTATGAAGCCATGGCCACCCGCACTCGCACCGATACCGATCGCGCCGCCCGTCTGTTTCATGCCCTGTCGGACGGTACCCGGCTCTCGATCCTCGAGCGGCTTCGTTTTGGGGAGCGGTGTGTGTGCGACCTGACCGATGCGCTCGACGCGGCTCAGTCGCGCCTTTCATTCCATTTGAAGGTGTTGAAGGACGCGGGGCTGGTGACGGACCGGCGGGACGGCCGCTGGATGTATTACACCATGAATTCTGAAACCCTGAGCGAGGTGGGCGACCTGATCGAGGGCCTGGCTTCGACCCCGTCAGCCGCCGAGCGGAAGAAGGGTTGCTGCTGAGCCGGTTTTTTTCCGCCATTCATCAACAAATCTGGCAATAACATACTTGACGCACCTGGGGCCGGGCAGTACTC
>DASYVW010000539.1:0-4490 GCA_035936675.1 Gemmatimonadales bacterium | reverse complement strand
GCGGTGGCCCCCAGGGCCCGAAAGAGCTTGAGCTGTTCGGCGTCCTCCGCGCTGACCCGGAGCAGGTCGTCCGTCACCTGGCCCAGCTCGGCCCGGCGGTGTGCCGCTCCGAAGGGCGGCTGCCGGGGCTTGTACTCGCAGAGGGCGCGGACCAGCAGATCCTTGGTCGGATCCCGATGCGCGCCCGAGATGAACTGGAGTACCCCCTGATCACTGGCGACGTGTATGGCGCACCAGTCCGCGAGCGTCGGGACCATGAGCCGGGCGAGGTCCCGGAGGGTGGCCTCATAGTCCAGCGACGACGCCAGGGCGACGTTGGCCTCGGCAAAGAAGGCCAGCCTTCGGTCCAGTCGTTCCGCCTCACCGCGGGAGAGCTCGACGGCACGAGCACGCCGCGCCGCATCCCGGAGGCGCGCCACCAACACGACCGTCGCCGGCGCCGAGAGTGCCAATCCGAGCAGGGTGTAGGCGTTGCCGGGGGTGTAGTGCAGGATCGACCCAGGCGTCGAGAGGAAGTGAAGGGCGTACAGAATCATCAGGGTCGCGCTGATGAGCCCCGGCCGGAACCCACCGCTGTAGGTGGAATAGACGACGGTCAGCAGGAGAAACGCGAATGGATGGGAGAGCTCGAGATTGTGTCGAGCCAGGAGGTCGAAGCCGATCGCCGTGGCGAGCGTCAGGAGGGGACCCCGGACACTCGGACCAATGCGGGTCCAGTCGGCGCGGGAGGGCACCCGCGCGGCGGTGCGCGCGAGGAGACCTGACCCGCTGATGCGGTGCGCTGCCCCGCTTTCGCCCATTGTGTACTCCCGAAGGCCCATGCGGTCGGCCGGAAGACGGCACGCCGAAGTGGTAAGGTCCAATGTAAGGTCGTATAATGTCTGTGACAGGCCCCACACCGGGTCGGGGAACACCTCAGAGCCTGCCGCCCGTCCTCCACCATCGAGAGATCCCTATGGCAAAGAAACGCACCGTGAAGCGAGCGCCTGCCAAGAAGCGCACCGGAGCCAAGCTCGGTTCCAAGCGCCGCACCAAGAGCACAGCCAAGAAGGCGAGCAGGGCCAAGAAGAGAACCAGTCGCGCTCGCTCGGCTCGCAGGACGCTCAAGAGTGTGCGAGTCGCGGGGGAGAAGACCTGGGAGGCCCTGAAGTCCACCACTGCACAGATGGTGGAAGGAGTGAGGGGGACATTCGGAACGGACTAGAACGGACTCTAGTCTGAGAGCCCCCGGCCGAAGATCCTTGCGACCCCGCCAATCGGGCGATAAGCTATCACCCGATCCTCCCAGCTAACGAAACCTCCGCAGCCCTTCCGCCATTTTGGAAAGGATCCTCATTCCATGGACCTGTGTCGTCGGCTACGCTACCCGGCCCCGTGTCTCCTGCTGGCCTTCCTGCTACTCGTGGTACCAAACATCCTTCAAGCCCAGGCGCAGGCCACTACTGGAGTCATCCGGGGCACGGTCTCGGATTCCGCGGGCACGCCGCTGGCTGGCGCTGTCGTCACCCTCCGGAACCGCGAGACCAACGCCGAGCGGACCCTCAACACCAACG
This sequence comes from Gemmatimonadales bacterium, assembly GCA_035936675.1. Lineage (GTDB taxonomy): Bacteria > Gemmatimonadota > Gemmatimonadetes > Gemmatimonadales > GWC2-71-9 > CAVVWJ01. Next base: position 2,937 of record DASYVW010000539.1, on the reverse strand, counting down.
CGAGCGGGGTGTACGTGGCCACGCTGCTCCGGGTCGGCTCCTAGGATGTCGGCGCCCGTGCGCTGGGCTTTCGTGAGTCCCGCCGGGACAGCGTGACGGTGCGATTGGGCGAGACGGTTGAACGCAGCTTTGCCCTTGCCCCGCAGGTCGTGCAGCTGCAAGAGCTCACCGCGCTTGCGCCCGAGGCAGCCGTGGACAACAGCTCGGTATCGGCCACGCGGCTGAGCGCAGAGGCAGTTGAGGGATTGCCCAACAACGGGCGGAACATCTTCAACTTCACCACCCTCACGCCCAACGTGGCCATCGTGCAGGGCCCCGACGGCGACGAGATCAGCATTGGTGGCCAGCGCGGCATCCACAACAACGTCTCGGTGGACGGCGCCGACTTCAACAACCCGTTCTTCGGTGAGCAACGGGGCGGGCAGCGGCCGGCGTTCACCTTCAATCTCGATGCCGTACAGGACTTCGTGGTCGTCACCGACGGCGCCAACGCCGAGTTCGGGCGTTCCGGCGGCGGGTTTCTCAACATCATTACCAAGTCGGGCACCAACGAATTCCACGGCTCGGCGCATTACTTCGGCAAGTACGACGCCCTCTCGGCCGACTTTAGCCACACCTTCCCGGGTGGTGGCACGACCGGCTTTACTCCCGATTTCACCCAGCACCAGTTCGGGGCGACGTTCGGCGGTCCGATTGTTCGCGATAAGGCATTCTTCTTCCTGGCTTACGACCAGCAGAAGTACAACGAGACCAAGCAGACCGACCGACTGGCCTCGATCGACCCCACTCTGGTGGCGTTCACCGACACCGCCTTCGGCGGCGCCCTGCGGGGCGACTTCGGCCCGATCAGCCGAACCAACGACGGCAACGCGCTCCTGGGCAAGCTCGATTTCAAGCTGAGTGAGAAGCACACCGCGAGCCTTAAATACAATTACACCCGCTCCAGCCAGGAAAACGGCACTTTCGACGTAGACACGTGGGGGCGGAGCGCCAATGCGCTCGAGCAGGATCACTCGCACGCGGTGAACGGGAGCCTGACGTCGCTGTTTAGTTCGTCGCTCTCGAACGAGTTCCGGTTCCAGGTGGCTCGGGAGGATCGGCCGCGGCCCTACACCGGCCCCCAAAACCCATCAACCGGGAGGCCATTCCCCGACACCGATATCGGTTTCGTAGGTCCGGATGGATTCGCCGGATATCGGGTGGGCATGCCCTACTTCATCCCGCTCCACACGGCCTACGACTACCGGTTCCAGGTGCTGGACAACGTCTCGCTCCTCCGAGGCAGCCACCTGTTCAAGCTCGGTGCCGAGTGGAATCGGACCGGCGTGAACCAGACGTTCATCGGCTTCGCGAACGGCCGCATGGCCTTCACGTCGCTGAATGGATTCCTCGGCTATGTCGCCAACGGGAACCAGTATGTCGAGTGCTCCGATGACGTGACCAACACGCTCGTCACGACCAGTAACACCGCAACCTGTCCCATCGGAACCCACATCAGTGGCCCGGTGGCTCTCTATCTCCAGCAGGCGGGGGTGGCCCCGCTCACCGTGGAGCAGGCTGGGACCCAGACGATCATCCAGCACGAGCTGGGGGTATTTCTCCAGGACAGCTGGAAGCCGCGCTCCAATCTCACGGTGAATTACGGGTTGCGCTGGGAAGCGCAGATCGAGCCCAGCCTGATTACGCCGATCAACCAACTGTTCTATCAGCCGTTCATCGGCCAGACCGTCACCACCCCGGCGGGAACATTCGAGTTCCCCGGCAATGGGACCATCCCGAGCGATTACGGCATGTTTCAGCCGCGGCTCGGCTTCGCCTGGGATGTCAAGGGCGACGGCAAGCAGGTCCTCCACGCCAACGCCGGCCTCTACTACGCGCGGATTCCGGGTCTCAATCTGGCCAGCAGTCGGAGCACCGACGGCTCTCGGGGCCAGACTCTGTTCCGCAATAGCGCGCTCACCGGCATCCTTGGCGCGCCACCGAACTACGGCGACCTGCTCCCCAGCCCGGCAGGCGGCCCCTTCCTCCCCGGGGTGTACGTGTTTGACAAAGACTTCCAGAACCCACGCACCTTCAGCGCTTCGGTGGGCTATGAGCACGAGATTGGATCCGGTGTCGCGGCGGGTGTCAGCTACACCCACGCACGCGCGGATCACCTGACCCGATTCCTGAACGCCAACGACGCGGTCTTCGGCAACCCCTGGGGGACCGGGCTGGCCGGTGGCAACGGCATCGGCACCCTGACCGTCATTCAGAGCACCGCCAAGTCCCGCTATAATGGCGTCACCGCCGAGCTGAGGAAGGCGGTGGGGACGCGACTGCAATTCCAGGCCAACTACACCCTGTCCTACGATAAATCCGATGACGACAACGAGCGGGATCCGTTCACTTTTCGTTATGCCCGCGCCGACTCACTGGGAAAGGAGTACAACTGGAGCGACCGGGACCAGCGCCACCGATTCAATGTCTGGGTGCTCACCATTCTCCCCGGCGACTTCTACGTCAACAACCGGTTGAGCGCCTATTCAGCCCAGCCGGCCTCGGAGACGTGCGGCGCGGGCAACGTCGGCACCGGCCAGCGCGCCTCCGTCCCATCTCAGCGCATCTGCCCGGATGGCCACGTTCTTCAGCGGAATACGATCCGGCGGGACAACGCCTATTTCTCCTGGGACATCCGCCTCTCCCGGCCGTTCAACTTCGGTCGCCAGGGAGCAGTGGAGCTGATCTTCGAGGCGTTCAACGTCACCAACAACGACAACTTCAAGGACCCGGCATCCGGCGGTACATTCCTCAACTTCGATGGAACGATCCGGAGCGGGCTGGGCGAGCCGCGGCAATTCCAGGCGGGGGTTCGCTATCTGTTCTGAGTTGAGCGACTGACGCCTTCGGTACTTCGGCAGGGTCATCCGATCGCCGACACTGAGCCCCGGCTCGGTG
>DASYVW010000538.1:0-6346 GCA_035936675.1 Gemmatimonadales bacterium | reverse complement strand
GAGCAACGGCCGGTGAGTGTGCCCGTACACGAGGATCTGCGCTTCGGGAAATGCGGCGTTGAGCTTCTCCGGCGTGGGCGACCCGAACTGGTCGCCGTGGGTCACCACGATATCGAACCCGTCGAGCTCGACCCGGGCAACCCGTGGTACCCGATTCCTGAGGTCAAACCCGTCGGTATTTCCGTAGACCGCGGTGACCGGGGCGAGCGCCTCGAGCTCGGCCAGCAGCTCGAGCGATCCGATATCGCCGGCATGGAGGATGTGGTCCACCTCGGCAAACGCGTCAAAGACCTCCGGCCGCAGGAGACCATGGGTGTCGGAGATGACACCCAAACGCATCAGGGCCGGCCCTCAGCTATCACCTTTCCATCGTCGCGCAATCTCGATGTCGAGCCCCAACTGGTCGAGAACCCGCTGCACCATGAAGTCCACCAGCTCACTGACCTTGGTGGGCCGGTGGTAGAAACCCGGTGCCGCCGGCACCACCGTGGCACCTGCCTCGGTGACCGCGACCAGGTTTCTGAGATGCACCAGCGATAGCGGCGTTTCCCTCGGCACCAGGATGAGCTTCCGCCGCTCCTTGAGGGTCACGTCAGCCGCTCGCTCCACCAGCGAGCGGCTCGTGCCCATGGCGATGGCCGCTACCGTGCCCATCGAGCAGGGACAGATCACCATGCCGCTGGTTCGCTGGGAGCCGGAGGCCGGTAAGGCCCCGCGGTCCTCGTCGGGGAACAGGGTCACCGAGGCCCAGTCGCCGCCGGTCGCCTCGCGTAGCCCATCCAGCGACTTGATCCCGCATTCATCGCGCAGCAGCCGTAACCCGTGCTCCGATGCGATCAGCCACACCGGCACCCGCTGGCTGGCCAGTACCCCAAGCAGGCGGACGCCATAGGGGGCACCCGAGGCGCCCGTCAGGGCGAGAACAACGGGATGCTGAGTCACTGGCCGCGGGTGTTGGGCGTCGGAGTATGGCGTGGGTGTTTAGGCGGCGGTACGGCGGTACGGCGGTACGGCGGTAGTGGCTTTAGCTCACCATCGCGGTGGCTGGAGACTCGGGTCTTTCCCTTATTGCTGCGCTTCACCTTTTTCGCCATTTGAGACCTCTCCACCTCGCTCTATTACCGCCGTACCGCCTTACCGCCTTACCGCCCAGTCAAGAAGCGCAAACCCGAACACCGTCAGCGACATCACCCCGTTCATAGTGAAAAACGCGGCGTCAAGCCGGGACAAGTCACCAGGCCTCACCAGCTGGTGCTCGTAGGCAAGGATGGCCGCCGCCGTGACGAGGCCCATGTAGTACCACGGTCCAAACCCGGCCCCGTAGCCGAATAGGGCGAGGGCCGGAATCGTAACTCCGTGGAGCAGCTTGGCGAGGCGAATAGCCCGGGATTCGCCCAGGCGCACTACCGCGCTGCGGAGCCCCTCGGCCCGATCGAAACCCGCGTCCGGCAAGGCGTAGAAGATGTCGAACCCCGCCACCCACGTCGCTACCGCGAGCGTGATCGCGAGAAGCACCCAGGCCGGTTGGCTCCAGCGCCCGGTGACCGCGAGATATCCGCCGACCGGGGCAATGGCGAGACTCACGCCCAGCCAGAGGTGCGGCCACCAGGTGAACCGCTTGGACAGACTGTAGAGCAGGATCCAGCCGAGCGCCAACGGGCTCAACCACAAGCACAGAGAGTTGAGCTGCGCTGCCGCTAGCACGAAGAGCCCGCCCGCGGCCAGCACCGAGACCCAGGCCTGGGTCACGGACAGCTTTCCTAGCGGCAACTCGCGATTGAGGGTCCGCGGATTACGGGCATCGAAGTGCCGGTCTGCAATCCGATTGAAGGCCATGGCGGCCCATCGCGCGGCGGAGAAGGCAAGCACGACCAGGGCCACTACGCGCGCGGTGATATGGTTGGTCCGGGAGGCCGCCAGCACGCCGAGCAGCGCGAAGGGGAGGGCGAAGAGCGTGTGGGGGAGCTTCACCAGGTTGACGTAGCGGATCAGGAGGGATTCGCCGCCGAAGGTCTGGGCTTCGCGGGTACTCATGCTTTTTCCGTCCGCCTGTCCGCCTGACCGCCTGTCAGCTTAATCCCCAGACTCCCCCACATCTCATCCACCCGCCGCTTCGTCTCAGCGTCCATCGTCATCAGCTCGGGCCACTCCCGCTCGAAGCCCTCTTCCTTCCACTTCCGGGTGGCATCGATGCCCATCTTGCTCCCGTAGGTGAACGCCCGGCTGGAATGATCGAGCACGTCGATCGGCCCCATGGTGAAGCGCACGTCGCGCTCGGGATCGATGTTGTTGAGTGCGATCCACCACGCCTCGTCCGGGTCCTGCACGTTCACCTCCTTGTCGACGACGACCAGCACCTTTGCCAGGGACATGAGACCCTGCCCCCAGAGCGCGTTCATGACCTTGTAGGCCTGGCCGGGGTACTGCTTGTCGATCGAGACGAAGACGAGGTTATGGAAAATTCCCGGCGCGGGCATGTGGTAGTCCACAATCTCGGGAATGGTGAGCTTCAGCAGCGGTAGAAAGATGCGCTCCGTGGCGTGGCCGAGATAGTAGTCCTCCATGGGAGGGCGGCCCACCAGAGTGGCCGGGTAGATCGGGTCCCGCCGGGAGGTCACGGCGGTCACGTGCACCCTCGGGTAGTAGTCAGCCAGCGAGTAGAAGCCGGTGTGGTCACCGAACGGTCCCTCCAGCACCAACGGCTCGGCAGGATCGATATAACCCTCCAGGACCATCTCGGCCTGCGCCGGCACATCGAGCTCGCAGGTGATGGCATGAGCCAGCTCCACCGGCTGCCCCCGGAGAAACCCGGCAAAGAGGAACTCGTCGATGGTGGGGGGAAGTGGGGCCGAGCCGGAGTAGATGCTGGCCGGATCGCCGCCCAGTGCGATGACCACCGGCATCCGTTCTCCCCGAGTGGCCATGTCGCGCCAGTGGGCCGCGCCGACCTTGTGCCGCTGCCAGTGCATGGCGAGAGAGTTGCGATCGAGCACCTGGACCCGGTACATGCCGACATTGCGGATGCCGCGCCCTGGATCGGTGGTGATCACCATCGGCAGGGTGATGTACCGGCCGCCGTCCCCCGGCCAGGTGGTGAGAAATGGGATGTCGTCGAGGTTTACTTCGGCGTCGCGCTGCACCAGCTCCTGGCAAGGCGGGCGACCGCCCTTCACCCGCGGCGGGAACTTGCCGATTTCGGCCAGCTTCGGGAGCATGGCGAGCTTTCCGAAGAGTCCCTCGGGCACCTTGAGGTTCAGCATCTCGGAGATCCGCCCGCCGATATCGTCCAGGCGCTCGGTGCCGAGTGCCAGGCACATCCGGCGCATCGAGCCGAAGAGGTTGATGGCGACGGGTTGGGGGCTCCTGCGGCCATCCTCCAGCAAAACATGATCGAAGAGGAGGGCGGGCCCTCCCCCTGGGCTCTTCATGACCCGGTCGGCGATCTCCGCCACCTCCAGTCGCGCGCGCACCGGATGGGCCACGCGAACCAGCTCGCCGATGGCGTCGATTGCCTTGATGAATTCGCGGAGATTATCCAGTGCCATGTCAGGCCCTTGTCAATTCAGGCATTGGTCCCTTCGCTTCGCTCAGGGTGACACCCCGACTCTGGTTCCAACGTGGAGCGCGCACACCCCACCCATGAACAGCTTGTAGCTCACCTGCTCGAACCCCTGCGATTCAATCCTACGCGCCAGCTCCGGCGGCGAGGGAAAGACCCGCGTCGACTCTGGTAGCCAACTATATGCTGTCGTATGTTTGGAGATTGCGCGACCGATCAGTGGCATGACCCGCCGGAAATAGAACTGGTACGCGGCGCGGAGCAGGCGCTGCGGCGGCAATGCCATCTCGAGAATCACCAGCCTGGACCCCGGCTTGAGGACCCGCGCCGTTTCGGCCAGCCCGGCATCCAGATCCACCAGATTCCGGACTCCCCAGCCCACCATCGCACCATCGAAGGACTGGTCGGGAAACGGCAGGTCGAGTGCGTCAGCGTTGACGGGGGCAAGCCGGGGCGACTTGTGCCGGCCCAGCTCGAGCATCCGGCGGACGAAGTCGGCGCCGATGATCCGGCCGCGAAAGCCGGGCCGGCTGGCCAGCGTGGCGCCGAAGTCCAACGTCCCGGCGCAGAGGTCGAGGTAGATTCCCTCCGGTTTCCGCTCCCACCCCAGACGTGCGACCGCATACCGTCTCCAGCCTTGATCGAAGCGGAAGCTGATGATGCGGTTGAGCCGGTCGTAGGTGGGGGCAATGGCGGTGAAGATGTCCCGAACGTACGCCCGTTTTTCCGGACCGCCTGAAACAGGTAACTGACGATCCGAGGCTAACATAGGCGCTGAATGTAGTCCCGCAGGAAGCCCCTTGGCAAGGCAAGCCTCCAGTGGCTGACAGCCGTCCGGAATGGACCGGCCTCAGCGATCAGGACGTGGTTCTGCGTGCCCGGTCGGGCCAGGAAGCCGCCTACCGGGAGTTGATCCGCCGCTACGAACGGCCGGTCTTTGCCCTGCTCTTCCGTATGGTGCGCGACCGGGAGCTGGCCGAAGATCTGGCGCAAGAGACGTTCGTCAAGGCGCTCAACGCGATCGAATCCTATCGTCCCGAATTCAAGTTCTCGTCCTGGATTTTCAAGATCGGCAACAACGCGGCGATCGATCACCTGCGGCGGCGGGAGCTGGATACCCTTTCGCTCGATGGATCACCTCATGCGGAAACCCCCGAGGCCATGCAGGCGACGGCGCTTCAGATTGGAGCGCGGCAGGAGTCGCCACTCGACATCGTGGAAGCAAAGGAGCTCGGTGGCACCATCGAGGCGGCCATCGGATCGCTCAGACCGGAGTACCGGTCCTGCATCCTCCTGCGCCATGTCGAGGGCCGCGCATACGAGGAGATCGCGGAAATCCTGAACCTCCCGCTCGGCACGGTGAAGACCTATATCCATCGCGCGCGCAACGAGCTGCGGCAGTCGTTGGCCCATCTAAAGGAATGAAACCTTCATTCTACCCTCAACGTAGGAGGGTCCACTTATGACCCGTCCTTCCGGATCGCATCTCTCCGCCGATGAGATCGACGCGTGGCTTGCCGGAGCGCTCACGCCGGCACAGCAGCGTCACGTAGACCAGTGCCAGGTCTGTCTCGAGCAGCTGCGGGTGGAACGGGAGATCGCCGATCAGATCGCCGCGCTGCCGCTCCTGAGCCCCACGCCGGGATTCTCCGACCGGGTCATGGCGTCGGTCATCGTTCCAGACCCATTCGCCATCCGATCGCTCCAGGCCACCCGTCTCCGTCTCTTCGCCACGCCTAGATCCGTCGCCCTCGCCGCCGGTCTCACTCTGCTCCTCCTCGGCTCCATGGCCGGGAGCATTGTGTGGAGCTTGAGCCACCAGCAGACCCTTGTCTCGCTCGGCTCATGGTTGATGACCGAAGCCGGACAAGCCGCATGGTTCGGGGTCCGGAGCCTGGCATCGAACTTTATCGAGCAACCCTGGTACGACAGTATCCGCGCGTTGGTGGAGAATCCCGGACGTCTCGCGCTGGTATCGGCCATGGCATCACTCACCTATCTCGGCGGGGTGGTCGCCCTGCGCCGCCTTCTGGCTCTCCCGACCCAGCAGGTGGCCCATGCGAACATCTAGCCGGCTGCTCCTACTTCTCGCCTTGCTCTCCGCAGTGGGGCAGCGGCCTGTCGGTGCTGAGACCCGGCCCCGGAGCTCGGCGGCAGATCTGGTCGACCAGTTCTGGACCCTCATCACCGACGCCTCCTCTCGACTGCACTCCCAGCGCCAACCGCCGAGGGTCCGTCCTCAGGCCATTCCCCAGGGCGGCACGCCGATCGACCTCAGCGATCTCAGCCGGCCTACCATCGTCGAGGCGCAGCTCCGCTCGGCCTTGGGGCGGGACAACGGCACGCGTCGCCTCACGGTTGCCGGTGGGAGCGCCCGCCAGGGTGACTTCAGCCTGGGCTCCTCGGAAGACCTGAAGGGCAACCTCCTGGTCGTGGACGGGGACGCGGACGTCTACGGCTCGCTGCGAGGCAACCTGGTGACGGTCGATGGAGACGTGGTCGTGCATCCCGGCGGGGTGGTGTCGGGCGACGTCCTCACGCTCGGGGGTGAAGTGAGGGACGAGGGCGGGGAGATCGGTGGCGAAGTGCGGACACTGCAGTCGGCCCCGCGACAGGCCCCGGTTGCCGGAGAAGCAGCCACGACGCTCTCGCCGTTCGAGAGTGTGCTCCGCCGTGGCGCCGGCGTTCTCGGCGTGTTCCTCACCTTGGGCGCCCTCGGTTTCGGGCTGGTTATGTTCGGGCGCCAGAATCTCGAGGTGGTGTCCGATACCGTCTCGCACTCCTTCG
>DASYVW010000537.1:0-11819 GCA_035936675.1 Gemmatimonadales bacterium | reverse complement strand
CATGGCATCGAGCCGCAGGTGTATTACGAGACGGTCACCTGGATCATCGCGCTGATCCTGTTGGGCAATCTCCTCGAGGCCCGCGCGAAGGGACGTGCATCGACCGCCATCCGGCGCCTGATAGGGCTGAGGCCTGCCACTGCCCGGGTGATTCGGGGAAACACCGAGGAGGAGATCCCCCTGGATCGGCTGCGCCCGGGCGATGAGGTGGCGGTGCGCCCCGGTGAGAAGATCGCGGCCGACGGGGTCGTGGTCGCCGGGACCAGCTACGTCGACGAGTCGATGCTCACGGGTGAGCCCGTGCCGGCCCCAAAGCATTCGGGGGATACCGTCATCGGCGCCACGATCAACCGCAACGGCGCTATTCGTTTCCGAGTGTCCCACGTGGGTCGCGACACGGTGCTCTCGCGAATTATCCGGCTGGTACAGCAGGCTCAGGGCTCCAAGGCCCCGATTCAGCGGCTGGCCGACCGAATCGCAGCGGTGTTCGTCCCGGTGGTGATCTTTCTGGCGATCGTGACGTTTGCCGTCTGGTCCCTGGCCGGGCCCGCGCCCCGCTACCTTCACGCGCTGGTTGCCGCGATCACCGTGCTCATCATCGCTTGCCCTTGTGCCATGGGCCTGGCGGTGCCGACGGCGGTGATGACCGCGACCGGCCGGGGCGCAGAGCTCGGCGTGCTCATCAAGGGTGGGGAGGCACTCGAGCGCGCCGGCGACATCGATGTGGTGGTGTTGGACAAGACCGGCACCCTCACCGAGGGCCGTCCGGCGGTTCGGTCGGTGCGTCCCGTCGAAGGCGTCATGGATGAGCAGCGACTGCTTCAGCTCGCAGCCTCGGTCGAGCAGCAGAGCGAGCATCCTCTAGGAGAAGCGATGGTGCTGGAGGCGGAGCGCCGGAGCATCCCGCTGGAGCCCGTCACTGATTTCGAAACCAATACCGGCAGAGGGGTGCTCGCTCTGGTGGGCGGCATCCGGGTGGCGGCCGGCAACGCCGCTCTCATGCGGGAGTTGGGCGTGGATCCCTCGCCGCTCCGAAACAACGCCGAGCAGCTGTCGCGAGAGGGACAAACAACGGTCTATGTCTCCGTCGATGGACAAGTCGCCGGGCTGATCGCCGTCGCCGATCCGATCAAGCCGACCAGTCGCGAGGCAGTGAGCCGCCTCAAGGGGCTCGGCCTCGACGTGGTCATGCTCACGGGGGACGATGCCCGTACCGCGAGTAGCGTAGCGCGTGCCGTAGGGCTGGAGCGCGTGATAGCAGAGGTGACGCCGGAACGAAAGCTGGAAGAGATCCGGCGGCTTCAATCGGAAGGCAGAGTGGTGGCAATGGTGGGCGACGGGCTGAATGATGGGCCCGCGCTGGCCCAGGCGGACGTGGGCATCGCGATGGGCAGCGGAACCGACGTTGCGATGGAGGCGGGTGCCATCACCCTGATGCGACCCGACCTCCTGGGAGTCGTGGATGCGGTTGGGTTGTCGCGCCGGACCCTTCAGATCATCCGGCAGAATCTGTTCTGGGCCTTCGTCTACAACATCATCGGTATCCCGATCGCCGCGGGCATCCTGTACCCGGGGTTCGGCCTGCTGCTGAGTCCAGCCCTGGCGGCCGCTGCGATGGCGGCCAGCTCGGTGAGCGTGGTGACCAATAGTCTGAGACTGAAAAACTACAAGTTGCCCAATGGAGCCGAGCATGCCACCTGAAGCGGTCTCTCCCTCTCAAGCGGTCTCTCCCTGCGCGTGCGGTGCGAAACGTAACAATGGAACCAAAACGGTCTCGGTGGACCCGGAGGTGAAGCATGCGATCGCGACGCGCCTTCGGAGGATCGAAGGCCAGGTGCGGGGGTTGCAGAAGATGGTGGAGGATGAGCGGTATTGTCCCGACGTGCTCACCCAGCTCTCATCGGTGCAGGAAGCGCTCCGTGGCGCGGGGCGGGAGCTGATGCATCACCACCTGAAGCACTGCGCCACCGAGGCGATCCGCTCGGGGACGCCGGCAGAGGCCGATGCGATGTATGAGGAGCTGGTGGAGCTGATGTACCGGAGCGCGCGCTAGCGTTCAAGAGATCCCTTCGGCAAGAGAGGGGATGACGACGCTACGCGCCGGTCACCCGCGCCATGTCCCGGGCCACCGTTCGCGTCGCCCCCAGGATGACCAGCCCGCCGAGGACAGCGACTGCGGGGAGCAGGAGCACGGCGCGGTCGAGGCCGATCCGATCCGACAGCGCCCCAATGAGGGGGAACGCGACGGCATCGCCAACGAGATGAATGAATAGCAGATAGGCTCCTGCCACCGTCGCGCTGATGGTGGAGGGCACCACGTCGAAGATGACGGCGGCTATCGGTCCATTGAACCAGGACAGGAAGAAGAACGCCGCCGCAAACACCGGCACGAACAGATCGAGATCCCGCAGCGTCAGCAACCAGAAGGCCAGCGGGCCGCCGATCAGAAGGCCGAGTGAGATCGTCAGCACCCGGCCGGTCGGGGTATAGCGCCTGAGCCAGTCGGCCAGGACCCCGCCGAAGAGCACACCGCAGATCCCCGACACCAGACCCCAGCTGCCGAGCAGCTCCGCAGCCTTGGCCACGCTGAGATTCAGCTCCCGGGACATGAATGTCGGCGCCCAGCCGACCAGGCCATTCATCCCGAACGAGATCAGGGCGCCACCGAGAAAGACATACACCAGGGTAGGTGTCCTCAGCACGGTAGCCAGTGAGATGGCCCGCTCGCCAAAGGCGCGGACCAGCGCACTCGGCCCGGTCGACGGAGCGGCAGCGAAGCGCTTGACCCAGATCCTGATGTTCAGGGCGAGCCCGAGGGTGACGGCAAGGGCAAATGCCGCGGTATCGACCTTCGAGTCGGCCCCATAGAGTCGATCGAAGGAGAACGCCAGCACGCTCCCGATGACGAGGCTCACCAGCAGGGGAAGGAACTGTCGGGCGAGGGCGGTGATACCCACATGAGCTTCCGCCATCGCCGCACGCAGGGAAAGCCGGCCCGGGCGGCGGACCGGATCGTGCAGCCGTGCTGTCAGCAGCGCCAGTACGAAGCCGGGGAGGCTGACGACTACGAGTGTGGTCCGCCAGCCATAGGCCGCCTCCAGCCGCCCGCCCAGCCATATCCCCAGGACCCCGCCGAGCGTGATGCCGGCGGCAAGAATCCCCATGGCCATTGCTCTGCCGCGGAGCTTGAAGTAGTCCGCCACCATGGACTGGGCCGGACCCGCAAACGCAGCGCCGCCCACGCCAACGAGGGCACGGCTGGCCAGCAGCATGCCGAAGCTGGTGGCGAATCCGCTGGCCAGGGTGAATGCGCTCCACAGCAGTGCTCCCACCGTAATGACCGCCCGGCGGGAGCGAAGGTCGCTGAGAACTCCGAAGGGGAGTGCGGCGAGGGAGAAGACCAGAACGTACGCAGAGGCCAGCCAGCCAAGCTGGGTGTCGGTCAGCGACAGGTCGAGCTTGATAGGCTCGAACAACGCAAAGACGATATTGCGGTTGATGAAGCTCAGCAGGTTGGCGGTGGCGAGCACGCCCAGCGCATAGTGGCTATAGGCGCGGGACGCAGGCGCGGGCACACTCACCGGCGGGCGGCCGTCTCCGTTCCGCCGGCGCCGGGATGCATGTGCGCCAGCGATTCTTCGGCCCGTTGATCGCGAAACTCGACCGCGGCCCGGTACTCCCGGATCAGCCGGTCCATCATGGCCTGGCGCCTGGCGTAGAGCCGCTTGGGTGGACGTGGCGCGCGGCGCTCCAGGGCGTACGCCGTCAGCAGCGGGAGAGCGATGGAGCTGTCAGTGTAGACGACGACCGTGCCTGGCAATTGCTCCGGATCGATCTTCCCCCAGCTTACCGCCTCGGCCGGCGTAGCCCCCGACAAGCCGCCGGTGTCGGGACGCGCGTCGGTCATCTGGAGAAAGTAGTCGTGCCCCTTCTCGTCGATGCCCAACACCTCCTGGATCTGCGGCTCGGTTTGCAGCATGAAGTTCTTGGGGCTTCCACCGCCCACGATCAACACGCCGCTCTTGCCTCCACCCCGCTTGGCCTCGAGCACGATGCTTGCCGTCTCATTGACGTCGGCGCTCACATCGAACCTGAGCTTGCTTCCCGCGAGTGCCTGCTCGGCGACGTTCATTCCGATCGAGCTGTCACCCGGCGAGCTGGTGTAGATCGGCACTTCCAGCTCGTGGGCCGCGGCGAGTACCGACCGGCCCGAAAGGCCCAGCGCGCGCTCCCGCTCCCGCACGTATCCGCCGAGGAGATAGTGGTACTCGGCCGTGCTCATCGGGCGCTGGAACTCCTCCCGGGCCGAGACCTCCCGGACAAAGGCGTCGGTCGAGAGCAGTACGCTGTAATCGAAGAAGATATCGTAGATCCTGACCACGCCCTTGTCGCGCAGCTCGACGTCGTCGGCGTTTGGAGTTCCCCGGTGCATCGCGAGACCGAGCGCAAAATGGGCGTCGTGATAGAGGTTGGCGCCGGTCGAGATCACCCAGTCCACAAACCCGGCCTCCATCAGCGGGATGAGGCAGCTCATCCCGAGCCCGGCCGGCGTCATGGCACCGGTGAGAGTCATGCCTACCGTCACGTCCGGCTCGAGCATGCGCTGGGTGAACAGCTGGCACCCCTCGCGCAGACGGCCCGCGTTGTAGGCGAGAAAGGCATTGTCCACCAGCTCGGCGATGGTTTCCCGGCCGGTGGTCGGCTTGGGATCGATGCGCTGGCCGCGCAGGTATGGAGCAGAAGGACGGGTCATGACTGTTTCTCTTTGCGAGCCTCGATCACGATCCGGGTGACCTCGGCGGGATCGTCCGTCACCCGGAACAGCTTGAGATCCTTCGGATCGATCTTCCGCTCGCCGGCGACGGTGCGGGTGAGCCAGTCCACCAGGCCTGACCAGTACTCCTTGCCGAACAGGATCACCGGAAAATCCTTCACCTTTCCGGTCTGAATCAGCGTGAGCGCCTCGAACAGCTCGTCCATCGTCCCATAGCCTCCGGGAAAGACGATGAAGGCCGTCGCGTACTTCACGAACATCGTCTTGCGCACGAAGAAGAACTTGAAGTTGAGGCTGCGGCTCAGGTAGGCGTTGGAACCTTGCTCGAACGGCAGCTCGATGTTGCACCCGATCGAGAGGCCCTTTGCCTCGAATGCCCCGCGGTTGGCGGCCTCCATGATCCCGGGCCCGCCACCGGTGATGAGCGGAATCCCCGCCTTGGCCAGGAGCCGGCCGGTTTCCACGGCCGCCTTGTAGTGTGGGTCATCCGGGAGCGTTCGGGCCGAGCCGAAGATGGATACCCCATCCTGCACGTCGGCCAGGTTGTCGAAGCCCCAGACGAACTCCCCCATGATCCGAAGCACCCGCCACGGATCCGATACGAGAATCTGCGCCTTGTCGCGTCGCTCCTGGGGCTGCGGCCCTTCAAGGAGGGTCTCGTCCTCGGTCGGGCGCTTGTTGTCGTCCATGGTGCGATACGGGCTGTTGCTCACGATCGGACACTCACGAGGTAAGAATCATAGGGAGCGGAATATACCAATTATAATTGGCGCATGTCCCGCTCCTGGCTATCGCTGACCGGCCGCCTCGCATGGCGGGGGTTGGTCAATCCGCGTCTGGGGGTGGACCTGCTCCGAACAGCGTGGGCATTTCGGCGGAGGCGGTGGTGGGCGCAGGCCCCCTACTTGCCCTTGCCGGATCGCGCCTATCTGCGGTGGCGGATGTACACGGCCTACGCCGATGAGGGCGCCGTGCCGCCACTCGAGGACGTTGTGCGCTTTGCGCGGTGGCGCCGGGAGACCATGGGACTCTGAGGGCGGAGGTGAGCGGTGAACGCCAAGCGGGTGGGGCCAGATGCTCCGCACGTGCTGATTCTGGGGGGAGGCTTCGCCGGGCTCTACGCTGCTAGGGGCTTGGGGAACGCTCCCGTGCGCGTGACCGTTGTAGACCGCCGGAACCACCATCTGTTCCAGCCGATGCTGTATCAGGTTGCCACCGCAGCGCTGAACCCCAGCGACATCGCCGCTCCGATCCGATCCGTTCTCCGGAAGCAAGCCAATACCGAGGTGCTTCTGGCAGAGGTCTCGGCCGTCGATACGACGGAACGCCGGGTGCACTTCACCGACGGGTGGAATTCGAAGTACGACTACCTCATCGTGGCCACCGGCGCCCGCCATTCCTACTTCGGGCATGACGACTGGGAAACGCTCGCGCCCGGCTTGAAGAGTCTGGAAGATGCCGTGGAGATTCGGCAGCGGATCCTCCTCGCCTTCGAGCGAGCCGAGCGGGAGCCGGATCCGGTTCGGCGGCATGCATACCTCACCTTTGTCGTCGTTGGTGGCGGGCCCACCGGGGTCGAGACCGCCGGTGCCGTTGCCGAGCTGCGCAGGTACGCGCTCCGCCGGGACTTTCGCCACATCGATCCGGGAGAGGCCACCGTCCTGCTCCTGGAAGGTGGGCCGCGCCTGCTCACCTCGTACCCCCAGAGCCTCAGCGATAAGGCCAAGAAGGAGCTTCGCCGCCTCGGCGTAGAGGTGCGGACTGAGACCATGGTCACGGACATTCGTCCGGGATCGGTGGCGGCGGCAGGCTGGACCATACCTACGCAGACGGTGATCTGGGCGGCGGGGAACGTGGCGAGCCCGATCCTGAAATCGCTCAACACCCCGCTCGATAAGATGGGTCGCGCTATCGTCGAGCCCGATTGCACGATTCCCGGTCGGCCCGAAGTCTTTGTCCTGGGTGACGCCGCCTTGTTCACCCACCAGGAAGGCGGTCCACTGCCCGGCATTTGCCCGGTGGCCATTCAGATGGGGGAATACACTGCCAAGACTATCGCATGCGACCTCGCCGGCGAGCCGCGACGCGCATTCCGCTACTGGGACCGGGGCCAGCTTGCTGTGATTGGCCGCGGCCGCGCGGTGGCCGACATCTGGAAGCTCCACTTCGGCGGCTTCCTCGCGTGGCTGATCTGGACCTTCGTCCACATCTTCTTCCTTATCGGATTTCGCAACCGGGTACTGGTGATGATCCAGTGGGCCTGGTCTTACCTGACCTACGGGCGGGGCGCGCGCCTCATTGCCGGCGAGACCCCCTGCACCGTTGCACCCTTGCCGCCGGCAACGGTTTCAGCGGCGCCGTCATGAACCTGACCGAGTCGGTAAAGGCACGAGCCCTCGAGCTCGGGTTCATCGCCTGCGGGATTACCCACCCGGGGCCTACCGCGCACGGCGACCGGCTCGACCAATGGCTGGCCAGAGGCTATGCCGGCACGATGCGCTATCTCCATCGCCAGGCAAGACGCCGCAAGGATCCTCGCCTGATCATACCGGAGGCCCGCTCGGTCGTAGTGGTGCTCGACAACTACTACACGCCCGACGAGGACTCCGATCGGGCCCCGCCGCGGATCGCGAAGTATGCCCGGGGCGAAGACTACCATCGCGTCACCCGGCGCCGGCTGCTGGAGCTTGGGGAGTTTCTTCGATCCCACGGGGCCCGGCTGAGCCACGGCTTTGCGGATGCCGGTCCCGTGCCCGAACGTGAGCTCGCCCAACGGGCCGGCCTTGGCTGGATCGGCAAGAACACCATGCTGATCCGACCCGATGCGGGCTCGTTCTTCTTTATTGGGTCGGTGTTCACCGACCTCTCGCTGGAAATCGACGCCCCGTTCGAGTTGGATCACTGCGGCAGCTGTACCCGCTGCCTGGACGCCTGCCCGACCGGCGCGTTCGTCGAGCCTCGTCTGCTCGATGCCACTCGGTGCATCTCCTATCTCACGATCGAGCAGAAAGGGCCGATTCCGGATGAGCTGGTCGGTCGGCTCGAGGGCTACGCGTTCGGTTGTGACATTTGCAACGACGTGTGCCCCTGGAATCAGCGTTTTGCCCAGCCCACGAATATTTCCGAGTTTCGCCCCCAGGGTCGGCTGATCGGTGCCGCCGGCGATTTGTTCGAGACGATGGAGGCGGAGGACTTCGACAGCAGGTACGGAGACACGCCGCTGGAGCGGCCGGGTCTCGAGGGGATGCGGCGAAACTTCCGGGCCGCGTTCGGCTCCGCGCTCTCGGAGCCGAAGGCTCGGTGATCCGGCACCTGAACCGGCTGCTCCGGTACGACATCTGGGCGAATGGCGAGACGCTGGACTCCCTGCGACAGGGGCCGCCGCCGGCTCGGGGTCTCAAGTGGATGGGGCATATCGTGGGAGCCGAATACCTGTGGCTGGCGAGATTGCGAGCGGAGCCGGCTCAACTTCCGGTGTGGCCTGACCTCCCGGTCGAGCAGTGCGCGGCTCGCCTGGGTGAGCTCTCCGGCATGTGGCACGAGTATCTGGCCGATGCCGGGGCCGGCCGAGTCGCCGAACGGGTGACTTATACCAATTCCAAGGGCGAGGAGTGGACCAGCGCGGTGGAGGACATCCTGACCCATGTCACCATCCACTCGGCGTATCATCGTGGTCAGATAGCGTCTGACCTTCGTGCTGCGGGGCAGATTCCCGCCTATACCGACTTCATCCACGCGGTCCGCCAAGGGCTCATCGCATGACCCCAAATCCAGCGGGTCCGGCAATCGTGCTGGCGGGTCTGGCAATCATCGTGATCGGGCTCCTGGTATGGTGGGGAGGCTTCAACTGGTTCGGGCGCCTACCCGGAGACATCCGGATCGAGCGGGAGACAGTGCGGATTTATGTCCCGCTCGTGTCCATGCTGCTGATCTCGATCGTGCTGACCCTGCTGCTGAATTTGATCAGCCGCTTCTTCTAGCACTTCGCGAGCTGCACCTCGCCCGCCACCTCCTTGCCGATCCGGACCACGGCGTCGACCAACGCATCGAAGTCGCTGCGGCGGCTCCGGTGATTGACGTTGGCGCAGCGGAGGGCGTAGCGGCCCTGGAGGACAGTGCCGGAGGGGACGGCGATGCCGCTTTCCTGGAGTCGAATCAGGATCTCCTCGTTGAGCCGGTTGAGCTCGCCTGACGGGAACCCACCTGGTGCGTAGCGGAAGCAGACGACGTTGAGCGGCACCGGGGCAAGCAGTTCCAGATCGGGATGGGCCTCGACCAGGTCGGCGAGGTGGCGTGCCTGCCGGACGTTCTGCTCGATGAGACGGGCAAACGCCTCGGTACCATGCGCCTTGAACGACAGCCACACCTTCAAGGCCTTGAAGCCACGAGTGAGATCGAGCCCACGTTCAGCGAATGGCAGGCCGCCCGCAATTACTCCCCGAGCGGTTTCGCCCAGATAACTCGCCGACGTGGCGAAGGCGGCGCGGTGCAGCGCCGGGTCTCGTACCAGCACGCTGGCACACTCGAACGGCAGGTAGCCCCACTTGTGCAGGTCGAACGCGAGTGAATCTGCGCGCTCGATCCCCGATACCAGTGGCCGGAGAGTGTCGGAAAGCCGGAGCAGCGCTCCAAACGCGCCATCGATGTGAAGCCAGATCCCGTCGGCCCGGCAGAAATCCGCGATCGCATCGAGGTCGTCGATAGCTCCTGTGTTCACGGTAGCCGCGGTGGCGATCACGCAGCACGGCAGTCCGCCCGCCGAGCGATCTTCTTGCACCGCGCGCCGGAGTGCCGCCAAGTCCAGACGATACTCGGGGTCCACCGCGATACGGCGAAAGGCAGTGTTACCCATTCCCAGAAACTCCACGGCTTTACGGGCCCAGCCGTGGGTCTCGGTAGACCCGTAACACAGAAGCCGTGGCGGTCTCGGCTGGCCCGGCCCCGGCTGCAATCCGTGTTCGCGAGCGTCAAAGCCGGCGCGCGTGAGCGTGGCATACCGCGCCACGGCCACACCAAGGATGTTTGCCATACTCCCGCCGGTGACCATCAGCCCACTCGAGTCGCCCGGAAATCCCATGATCTCCGCCAGCCAGCCGATCACCTGATGCTCGACCAGCGTGGGGGCCTGGTTGAATCCGGCCAGATGCGGGTTCAGACCGGCCGCGAGCATGTCAGCCATCATGCCGAGCGGAGTGCCGTTGCCTTGGACCCACCCCCAGTACCGCGGGTGGAGATTCCCATTGGGATAGGGCCGCACCAGCTCGAGGAAGTCTCGATAGGCGGCTTCGGCTCCGCCTCCTTGATGCGGCGCCCTGTCCTGGAGCGCGGTCCTCACCGCATCCGGCATAGGCCGCCACGCCGGCTGATCGGCGAGGGTCGAGAGGTGGTCCAGCATATCGTCCACCATGCGATGCGCCAGCGCTCGAAAGGCGCTCCATTCGGCCGGTCCCACCGGGTCGAGCGTTTCCTCGATCATAGTTCGGTCACCTCGATGGTGCAGAATAGCCTGGCACTTGAATGCGGATCCACCCGGTTCGTGCGGTTAAACTATTATTGAGGATGAACGATCCCACTCTCAGGCGAAGGCCGGAAGCTACCGTGGGCACGTTCGTGCCCCCTGAGCTGGAGCGGCTCAAACGCCTGAGCCGGCTGCTCGACAGCGCGATCGGCATTCCCGGAACCCGCTACCGCTTCGGGCTGGACGCAATCGTTGGGGTGGTTCCGGGAATCGGCGATGCCATAGGCGCCATCTTCTCGAGCTACATCATCTTCCAGGCTGCGCGCCTGGGAGTCCCCAAGCTCACCCTTGCTCGAATGATCGGGAACGTCGGGGTGGACACGATTGTCGGCGAGATCCCGCTGCTGGGCGACCTTTTCGACGTCGGTTTCCAGTCGAACATCAGAAACCTGTCGCTCATCGAGCGGCACGTCCACCGGCCGGCTGCCGCCAAAGCCCAGAGCCGCCGCGTCCTCGTTGTGCTTGGCATCGCGCTGCTCGCACTCCTGGTGGGGGTCGCCGCAGTCGGCGTGGTCGTCGCGCAGTTCGTCTTGAACGCCATCAGATGAGATCAGCGGTCATGGTCCCCACTCTGTACAGCGTCGCGATCTTCGTTCACGACATAGACCGGGCGGTCCAGTTCTACCACGACACCCTGGGTCTGCCCATGACCAAGCACGGCTCGTTTGGTGCTGAATTTCTGGAGGGTGACACCCATGTCGCGGTGCACCCCGCTGTCCATTCCGAGGCCAAGGCTCTCGTGGGCCGACACACAGGCATTACGCTCTTTGTGCCGGACCTGCTTCACTACTGCGGCGTGCTCCACGACCGGGGTGTCCGGTTCCTGGCTGAGCCGACGCAGCAGTCCTGGGGCATCATGGCCATGATCTCGGACCCGGACGGGAACGTGCTCGCATTGTGGGAAGACAAGATGCCGGAGGCCGAAGAACACCGCCCCGTAGACCAGGCCGACGGAACGGCCTAGTACACCCGCTTACTTCGGGCCCGGTTGAAACGGTGAGAGGGCTCGTGCCGCCGGATGCCCCCGAAAGCAGTCCTCCACGATCTGACCCTGTTGCTCCATCCCATACGCTTTGAATGGCTTGCCCGGCTCGCAGCGGTACCAGTACGGACTCGAGCCGACTCGCATCTTCCGGTACAGCAGGTCACGCACCTGGGCGGTAATCCCATTCGCGAAATAGCGAACCGGTCCCCAGGCTTGATACTGGCCGCAATGAGTGAGCTCATGCGCCAGCACGGGCAGGTCCCCCTCACATCGGTCGGGAAGGAAGATGTGATTGCCCAAAGCCACCGCTCGGTTCCGGCTGGCCCAGAGCACCAGGCTGCGCACAAGTCCCGTCCCGCCGCCGGTCCTTCGATATAATCGCACCCGCCGGCAGTCCACTATCTCGGGTAGCGATCCCAGCTGCAGGTGTTCGGTCGAGGTCAGGCGGTCGGCACGCATCGAGGATAGACTATGTTCCGAGAAACTCACCGATCGGCGCCAGCGCCTCGATGTGATCGCAGAAGATCTTGAAGGTGGCAACG
>DASYVW010000536.1:0-4773 GCA_035936675.1 Gemmatimonadales bacterium | reverse complement strand
CCGCACCTCGCGGGACGACTCGGTCGGCTCAGCCCGAGTCAACTATTACCTCGGCGCCTCCGTCAGGACGCCCGCTTTCCTCTCGCCCAACAACGCGATAACCGTCTCGATCTTCAACGAGCGCCGGTCGGAGTTCAAGGTCTATCTGCGCCAGGAGACCGGCGCGAGCGTGGCCCTGCTCCGCACTACACCGCGGCGGCGCAATCCGCTGTCGTTGACCTACACCCTGTCGTACGGCCGAACCGAAGCGACCCCAGAGAGCTTCTGCTCCTTCTTCAGCGCCTGCACCAGTGACGTGATCCAGCCACTCACAGAGAACCGGGTGCTCGCCACCCTCTCGGCGCTGGGAACATTTTCCCGGGTGAACAGCCCGGTCGATCCCACCCGTGGATCGAACTCCGTTTTGGAGATCACCTTCAGCTCCAAATACATCGGCTCCTCGTCGCTTCAGCAGTTCACCCGGCTTACCGCGGGCTCGGCCTGGTACCGGCCGCTGTCTCGGGACGTGGTCTTCAGCTGGCGAGTGAGAGGAGGCGTCATCTTCTCACCGACGATCGACGTCGCTACCGGAACGGGCGCCTTTATACCGCCGGAACAGCGGTTCTATGCCGGAGGCCCGAACGACGTACGCGGGTTCGAGCGGAACGAGCTGGGGCCTGTGGTCTACATCATACCGAAGACCGCGGTCGACTCGGCCACGGCCCGCGGGCAGGGGATTCCCGCGGACTCGGTGCGGGTGGCGGCTACGGGTGGAAACATCCTCGTCCTGGGGAACATCGAGCTACGAGTGCCATCACCGGTTTTCAGCTCGCGTCTCCGCCTCGCCGCATTTATCGATGCCGGAGGGGTGTGGCAACGGCAGGGCCCGAGCGCGTCGAAGGTCGTGAGGGTGACACCGGGCGTCGGAATCCGTCTGGCCACGCCCTTGGGGCCTGCACGCCTCGATGTGGCCTACAACCCGTACAAGCTCCAGCCGGGCCCGCTCCTTCAGTTCGACAGCTCGGGCGCACTCACTCCCGTGCCTGGCCAGTCTGAATATGTGCTGGCTCGAAACCGAAAGTACACGATCCACTTTGCGGTTGGGCAGCCGTTCTGATGCGCCGACAGCTGGCCCGGCTTCTCTTTGTCTTCGTGGTTGGCAGCCTGGCCATGGTGTTGGGTGTAGTCACGTCGATGACACTGTCGCCACCCGGGCGGGATCTTCTGGCCCGCACCGTGTCCAAGCTCCTCGATCGTATCGTCACCGGTCAGGTGAAAGTCGGCGCCATATCGGGCTCATTCCTCTACGACCTCACCCTGGAAAACCTGGTTGTTCGGGACACCAGTGGAGCCTTGCTCGCCGACCTGCCCCGGGCGAGGGTCTCCTACCGGCTGCCCAACCTGATCGCCGGCCAGGTGGTGCTGAGCGGTATCGAGCTTGATCGGCCAACCATCCAGTTGATCAAGCACCGCAACGGCAGAATGAACTACGAGGAGGTTCTTGGCATCGGCAAGGGCTCGAAGGGCGGGAAGTCTCCTCTGGTCGAGTTCCACAACGTGCAGATGACCGCTGGCACCCTGCGTATCGCCCTGCCATGGAATCCCGCCAAGTCCGCACGCACGGAGGCGAGCGTGGATTCGGCGCTCCGAGCCGAACGAGCCAAGCCGGGCCGCCTCATCGAGCAGAGCCCCGAGGGTCTGCGCCGGGTCATCGTTCTCGCAGACCTGGCCACCAAGATCTCCCGTCTTCGTATCGCCACACCGGACCGGCTGCCGTTCACCATCGACCTCGATTCGTTGGCGACCAGGATCAACGACCCCGGAGTCACGCTCCGCAACGCCGTGGGGCGAGTCCGGATCCGGGGCGACAGCGCGGTGTTCAGCCTGTCCCGGGGCGCGCTGCCGGACACCCGCTTCTCGGGGGGCGGCGCCGTGACCTGGCCGCGCGACACGATTCTGTTCGACTTCCAGGTCATCGCGCCTCAGGTGAATCTTGAGGATTTACGCTGGGTTTCCCCGGACTTTCCCGCCATGACCGGGCGCGGCATCCTGACCGCTCGCTCGGAGACGGGTGCCCGGACCGCGTACGACATCCGTGATCTGCATCTCCGCGGGGTGCTGGGCCAGGTCGATGGCGAGCTGGTGACCATCACCGATAAGCGGCGGGGGTTGGGTGTCCGAGACATGAGCCTCCGCCTTGCGGCGCTCGATCTCGATGCGGTTCGACCGTATCTCGATACCCTCCCGTTCCAGGGCACGGTGACCGGCAAGCTGGCCGGCTCGGGTTTCCTCAATGCGCTCGATTTGAGTCTCGAGTGGGCCTTCCGGGATGCGAGCGTGCCGGAGAATCCGCTGAGCACGATTACCGGAGAGGGCGGCGTCGGAGCATCCAGGGACAGCGGTCTGATCTTCACCAACTTCGGGGTAAGGCAATCGGACATCGACCTGCGTACCGTGCGCCGTGTCGCTCCCGCAGTGATTCTTCCCGGCCGCCTCATCGCCGTGGGTTCGCTCAATGGGCCGCTCCGTAACGTCACATTCAACGGCACCGCTCAGCACCAGGACCTGGATCGCCCTCCCAGTCTGCTCGAGGGAACGGTTCACCTCGATACCCGGTTCCAGACTCTCGGACTCGCTACTGACGTGACGCTCGATCCCCTCTCGTTCGAGGGCATCCGGCGGGCTTTTCCGTCGTTGAAGGCCCAGGGAGAGCTGCGCGGCCGGTTCCAGAGCCGGGGAACTCTGGCGGACTTGATGGTGGATGCCTCGCTGGCTGGGCAAGTAGGCACCTTCGATGCCAAGGGCACCGTGACCGTACTGCCCCCGCGCTGGGGAGCGGAGGATCTGCTGCTCCGGTTCTCCAGCCTCAACTTGCAGGCGCTCACCGGGCGAAAGTTGCCGACCAGCCTGAACGGCGAGCTCTCGCTCAGCGGCAAGGCCGATACCGTGGACGCACCCGAGGGAGAGCTGCACCTCGCGCTGTCGAGGAGTCGGATCCGGGAGTTCACGCTGGACAGCATCTATACGGTCGCCGGGCTGCACGACAGCCTGATCCGGCTGGATACGGCCTACGCAGTCTGGAAAGGCGCGCGAGTCGGAGGATCCGGCACGCTGGGATGGAGCGCGCCCCATATCGGCCGGATGGCGTTCACCCTCGCAGCGGACAGTCTGATCGCTTTCGACTCCCTGCTGCTGGCGGCGAGCGGGCAGGCCCGCGACACCTCGCCGGATAGCAGGCCGCTCGGCGGAACGGCGCATGCCACCGTACAGCTGGCGGGCAGCCTCGATACGCTCGAGATGAGTGCGGACGCACGGATCCAGAATCTCGAGTGGCAGCGCATTCGTTCACCGGAAGTGACCGGCGCGTTCAGTTGGATCGGCGGACAGCGGCCGCAGCTCACAGCGTCCGTCGGATCGGATTCAGTCGTGGCGCAGAACTGGATCCTGCATCGGCTGGGAGCGCAGGCGCGGGGCTGGGCCGACTCGCTCGACTGGAGTGCAGGAACCGGAATCGGTCCCGCCAGCCGGGTGGACGGGACCGGGCGGTGGTGGCGCCACGGCCAGGCCAAGGTCGCGTTGTTCGATAGCCTGGGATTCAGCCTTCCGCTCCACCGGTACCGGCTAGACGAAAGTTTCGCGGTGACGCTGAGTGACTCGGCTCCGGCGGTCAGCCCGCTTACGTTGCGAGCCGAGGACGGCTCTGGCGTGATCCAGGTCGGCGGCCGGTTACCCGGTTCATCCGAGGGTTCGCTAACGTTGCGGGTGCTGGGTTTGGATCTCCACGACGTGTATGGCCTGCTCCAGCGGGATACAACCGGCATCGCCGGCGACATCGGACTCGACGTGCATATGGGCGGTACCGCCGAAGCGCCCACCATGCGGGGTACCATGAGCGTCGATGCGGCACGGTTCGGCGACTTCCAAGCACCGTTTGTCCAGGGAGTCGTCAACTACGCCGACCGCAAGCTCGAAGCCAATCTTCTGCTGTGGCGAACCGGCGAGAATATGCTCCAGGTGGAGACCCAACTCCCCCTAGATCTCGGCTTCCGCGCGGTGAAGCAGCGCCGAGTGGAGGGGCCTCTATTGGTCCACGCCCGCGGCGACAGCGTCGATCTCGCGATTCTCGAGGCGCTGACGCCCGCGGTGAGCCGGGTTCGAGGGATGCTCACGGCGGACGTGAATGTCACCGGAACCTGGAATGCACCCCGCTTCGTGGGGGGGCTGGAGATCCGCGGTGGTGCCATGTCGCTTTCCGGACTCGGGGTGCGCTACGATGGGCTTCACGGCAGCGCCAGGTTTCAGGGCGACTCGCTAGTGCTCAAGGACGTGGCCCTGCGGAGCGGTGGCAGCCTTGGCATCGGCGGCTCGATCCTCCTGGAAGACCTCTCCCGGCCGGTGCTGGATCTCAGCTTCAGGGCACAGGACTTCCGTGCGGTCGACGTGAGAAACTTCCTCACCCTCTCGGCGACGGGGGGACTTCGGCTCCGGGGCCCGTTGTTCCACTCCCTCCTGACCGGCAACCTCACCGCCAACAGCGGAGTGCTGTACTTCGCCGACTTGGTGAGCAAGCGCATCATCGACCTGGAAGACCCGACCATCGCCGACCTGGTCGACACCACGCTCCTTCGCCGGGAGAACCTCGGAGCCAAATTCCAGAATCGGTTTCTCGATTCGCTCACCATTGAGAACCTCAGGGTGGGCCTGGGCTCCGATGTGTGGCTGCGTTCCACCGAGGCCAACATCCAGCTCGGTGGAGAAGTCCAGCTCAGCAAAGCGGCGAAGACCTACGCACCG
>DASYVW010000535.1:0-6739 GCA_035936675.1 Gemmatimonadales bacterium | reverse complement strand
CGTCGCCGTGGCAGGTAGCGCACGCATTCGGGCCGAGTGCCTTGATGTGACGCTGATGAGGGAAGTGAGCGTGCCGCGGGAGATAGTGCACCCGCACCCACTCGACGGGCTTCTTCTCGGCCCAGGCCTTCCGCAGCTTCTTGATCTCCGCCTGGTGGGAGCTGTCCCACCCTCCGATCACCAGATGGCAGCCCATGCAGGTCTGGACCGAAGGGATGCCCGGCTCGGGTGATACCGCCACCGAGTAATGGCAGTATTGGCACTCCATCTTGTACTGGCCAGCGTGGATATCATGGCGAAAGAAGATCGGCTGGCGGGGTCCGCGCAGGCCACCAGTGTCGGAGGCGGCGATGATGGGAGCGGCGATGGAGTCAGCGCGGGACAAGGCTTGTTGCGCGAGAGGAGGCTTTCCACCGAAGGCGACGAAGGCGGCGACGCCTCCGGCCGCAACGCCACCGACGACGAATGCCAACTTACGGATCATCATCTCACCGATGAGGAAGAACCCTAAACACACGCCCTCGGCCAACGCGCGCCGAAGTATAGTTTGGACAGTGGATTACACAACCCGATTCCGTTTCATATTCCGACCGTTTCAGTCGGCTTCAGCTTCTGAACTGCTGGAGCTTCCGCCGTGAAGCTTGGGCGCGCGCCGGGGAGCAGGCCGCTCCGAGAGCCACGCGGCCTTCCGGCGGGCCAGGCTCAGAAAGGCATCCACCGCCCGACGGTCTTCCAGCTCCAGCCAGCACCACTTGACCGGGCCGGTGCGCTGGCCTTCCTCGATCACCCGCGTCAGCGCTTTGGCCAGCTTGGGCCCCTTCCCCAGCCGGCTCTCGTCACTCTCGGTCAGCGTGAAGGTGACATCGACGCTCCCTCGCATGAGATGCAGCCAGCACAGCTTCCGATTGCCCATGCCGTACTCCCAGGCCCATCGCCACATCGGTCCCATGAAA
Source organism: Gemmatimonadales bacterium (assembly GCA_035936675.1). Taxonomy (GTDB): domain Bacteria; phylum Gemmatimonadota; class Gemmatimonadetes; order Gemmatimonadales; family GWC2-71-9; genus CAVVWJ01. Next base: position 5,786 of record DASYVW010000535.1, on the reverse strand, counting down.
CGGACCTGTTCCGTGACGTCGTCGATGGCGAGCAGGCCGGTGCGCAGGGCGCGGAAGCGGGAGGCCAGGGGCGCGGAGAGGTCGGTCAGCGGAGCCGTAGGCACAGGCTCCTCCGCTTCCACGGTGTAGAGATTCGAGCTCCAGTACGCGCTCGAGCGTCCCATCAGGATCCTCCTGGCGGACGCCGCTCGAGATAGCGGACCACCTCGATCCCCATCGCACGCACTAGCGAGGCCTCCCTGCCGTCGACGTCGGCTCGAAACACGATCTCACGAAACGAACGCATGACACTCTCCGGACGCCGCGTCTTGAAGAAGTCGATGGCCCAGAGTGCGCGAGTCCAGTCGGCAAAGAGCTCCTCCAGCTGAGCGGAGGTGGCCGGATCCGCCCGGTTGCGTGGTGGCTTCACCGGAAGGACTTCGCCGCCCCGGGCATTCCAGACCTCATACGCCATGATGGCGATCGCCTGGGCCAGGTTGAGCGACCGATGCCCTGGGTCGGTCGAGATCGTGACCAGGGCATGGCAAAGATCCAGCTCGGCGTTAGTGAGGCCGCGGTCCTCCCTGCCGGCCACGATGGCAACCGGGCCGGCGGCTGCCTCCTCCACCAGCGCAACGGCGGCCTCCCGGGGACGCAGCATACGCCGCTTGGCGGCGCGCTCGCGGGCGGTCAGCACCGCGGTGAACACGCAGTCGGCCACGGCGGTCTCGAGCGAATCGAGGATCTCGATCCGGGCAACAAGGTCCGCGGTGTTGTGCGCGATGCCTTCAATGCGGTAGGGGTCGAAGACCTCCGGACTCACGAGCCGCATCCGCTCGATACCGAAGTTCTTCGCGATGCGCACCGCGCTGGCGATGTTGACGATGTCCTGGGGGTTCACCAAGACCAGAATGGGGCTGCGGGGCAGCCCTGCCTCCATCACCCCTCGCCAAGAAACGACACGTCGTGGCGCTTTGCCTTGAGCGCAGCAAGCATGCCGGACTTCTCGACCGATTTCATGTACGCTTCCTTGGGCTCGACCAGCTTCGCGTCCACCAGCTCCACCAGAGCGTCGTTCAGCGTGACCATTCCGGTCTTCCGGTTGGTTTGCATGATTGACGGGATCTGGAACGTCTTGCCCTCCCGGATGAGGTTCGACACCGCCGGGATGGTCAGCAGGATTTCCCGGGCGGCCACCCGTCCCCCGCCGATCTTCTTGCAGAGCGTCTGGGCGATGACCCCGCGGAGCGATTCCGAAAGCATCACCCGTACCTGGGACTGACGGTCGGGCGGGAACTGGTCGATGATCCGGTCCACGGTAGAGGCGGCGGTGGTGGTGTGCAGGGTTCCGAAGACGAGGTGCCCCGTCTCGGCGGTCTCGATGGCGATGGACACGGTTTCGAGGTCGCGCATCTCGCCGACCAGGATGATGTCCGGATCCTCTCGCAGCGCCGCCCGCAATGCGTGCTTGAAGGATCGGGTATGGACGCCGACCTGGCGCTGCGTCACCAGGCACTTCTTGCTGGTATGCACGAACTCGATCGGATCTTCGATAGTGATGATGTGATCGGTGCGGGTCCGGTTGATCAGGTCGACCAGGCTCGCGAGGGTTGTACTCTTGCCCGATCCAGTCGGCCCGGTGACGACGACCAATCCTTTCGTCAGATAACACAGGTTCTGCACCTCACGGCTCAGTCCCATCTCGTCGGCGGACCGGACCGTTGCCGGAATGACCCGGAAGACCGCAATGGGACCATGACGGTCACGACCCGCGTTACAGCGGAACCGGGCCAGGCCATCGACCTCGTAGGCCCAGTCGGTGTCACCGGTCTCGCGGAACTCGCCGAGCTCCTTGGGAGTCATGATGCTGACCAGCATGGCTTCGAGTCGCTCGGGCGGGACCGCCGGCAGGTCTTGCCGCGCCAGCTCGCCATGCAGACGGAGCATCGGGGGTACCCCCGACCGAAGGTGCAGGTCCGACGCACCCGACTCCACCATGATCCTGAACAGTGTGTCCATGGCTCCGCGAAGCTCGGTAGTCTCTTGGGTCGAGCGGGCGGTGGGGGAGGGCGATGTCGGAGGGGGCGAAGAGGGAGCCGGCGATGGTGTGCCCGCAGATCCCGCCGGGGTCACCGGCCGCAACACCGCGGAACCGTTAGCGCCTCCCTTGACCTCTACCCGTACTTCGCCGGATGGCGAGCGGTATACGAATGGCACCGGGTCGGCTGCGCCCAGCTGCGCGGCCGCATCGCCGGCCGCGATCTCGCGAAGCAGGCCCTGGATCTGGGTATCGGTCAACGGCTCGCGGGTGATCGGACGGACGGTACCGTTCTGCATCAGTGAGGCCGGCTTGCCGACAACGAGCTGCAGGCCGTCGGCGCGCTGCTCGTGCATCACCTGTATGAGTTTGTCGAGTCGGGCCAAGTTCGGTCTCAGTCCAGAGGGCGAATCAGGCGGACCAGCGCCTTGTTGACATACCTGGTAAGATCGTCGGTCCAGAGTACGAAGAACTGGCCGGGGCCATTGATGTAATCCAGCGCCCGAGAGCGCGACGGCGGCAGCTCGAAGGTGGCGCGACCCTGATATTTCGTGCCGTCGGCCAGCTCAACCTCCAGGGCAACGAGCTTGGCCGCCGACGCCCGGTCCGGGTCGCGCAGTTGGCTCTGGCCCCAGCAGGAGACTATCGACACCTGGGTCTTGGAGACGAACACCGCTCCGCCTTCTGCCAGCGTGAGCGCGAAAAACGGCTCGATGCGGTTCAGCATCTCGAGTGGGCTCTCGGGGTCCAAAGGATAGGCGGTGCGCGCCAGGAGGTGCAGATCACCCACCAGCACCCCTCCCTTGGCAAGCACGACTTCGGCCGGCACCCGCTGGGTGGGGCCCCAATCGCTCATCGAGATCTTGGAGACATGAGCCCGAAACTGAACGACCTCCCCCAGCGACGGCAAGTGCCGGGGGGGCAGTCAACCTCGAATTTCTACGCCTGCCTCCCGTTCGATCAGCCTGATGGCCTCGACGTGATCAGCATCCTCTCCCAAAGCCGCCCTGGCCGATGAGAGCAGCGTGCCGGCCAGATCGAGGACGGACGCGTCCACCCCGGCCTCCCGGGCGAACGCGCGAGCGATTGCCACATCCTTGTCGAGGAGCGCCAGCCGGAAGGTCCGGGGCCAGGACCCGCTGAGCACGCGCTCGGGCACCAGCACCTCCGTCACGAAGGAACGGCCGCTGGATGCGTTGAACACGTCGACCGCGGCGCGAGCCGGAACCCCGGCTTTCACCAGCGCGGCGAGCCCTTGGCCTACCGCCAGCAGGTTGACCGCAAGCAGCGCATTGTTGACCGCCTTCACCGCGTGACCGGCCCCGACAGGACCGACATGCTCGATGCGCTTGCCGAACGATTGCAGCACCGGCTGAGCACGCCGGAAGGTGTCCGGCTCTCCCCCGACCATGACGGTGAGCGTACCGGCCTCCGCCCCGCTCACGCCACCGCTCACCGGCGCGTCAGCGAACGCGACGCCACGCCGAGCCAGACCCGCGGCGATCCTCCGCGATGTGGCGGGATCTCCCGAGGTGCAGTCGAGAAACAGCGCCCCCGGCCGTAAGCCCTCGAGAAGACCATCGGGCCCCCCGAGCAGCGCCTCGACCTCGCGAGATGTTGGGAGGCAGGTGACCACGACGTCGGCATCTGCCGCCGCCTCTCGCGGCGTCGCCGCGGCACGCGCGCCGTGGGTGGAGGCGAACTCGTTTGCCCGGGCTGGCGTTCGATTCCAGACCACGAGCGGCCCGGGCTTCGCCAGATGCACCGCCATGGGCCTACCAATAGCGCCGAGACCGAGAAATGCGACGGCCATGGGAGCGGAAACCTTTCGACCCGGAGGTTGGGTGAACCGCAGGGGCAAGTTAGCGGCAGCGCCGAGGCATGAGCCAGCCCTCGACAAACCGTTTCACGCGAGGCACGATTCGCCATGCTGAGACGCCCCCTATGGTCCCGCGTGGTGCTCGCCGCACTCGGCGCGTGCCTGGTGCTGTTCGTCGTTGGCCCGCTGCTCCGGCTTCTCTGGGAGTCATCGCCGTCCAGCCTGCTCGAGGCGCTTCGGGACCAGGAGCTGCGCGCCTCGATTGCGCTTACCATCTTCACCGCCACGATGGCCACGGTGCTGGCCGCACTCTTTGGCGTCCCCCTGGCTTACCTTCTGGCACGGCGGCGATTTCCGGGTCGGCGCATCGTCCAGGGGCTGGTGGATCTTCCCGTCGTCGTTCCCCACCCTGTCGCGGGTATCGCGCTGCTGCTCTTTCTGGGCCGGCGGTCACCGGTCGGCGGCGCGCTCGCGCATCTCGGGCTGGAGTTCGTGAGCCATGTGCCCGGCATCATCGCAGCCATGTTGTTCGTCTCGGCGCCCATCCTGGTAAGCGGAGCGCGGGAGGCATTCCAGGGGGTCGACCCCCAGCTCGAGCGGGTGGCTCGCACGCTGGGCGACACTGGCTGGTCTGCATTCCGCCGGGTGACGCTCCCCCTGGCCGCGCGCGGGATCCTTGCCGGATCGATTCTCGCCTGGGCGCGAAGTGTGAGCGAATTCGGCTCGATCGTGATCCTCACCTACAACCCCAAGGTCGCGAGCATCTACATCTTCGACCGGTTTACCGCCTTCGGCCTCCAGGCAGCTGTTCCCGCGGCGGTCATTCTGCTGCTGGTAGCGATGACGGTCTTCGTCGTGGTCCGTGTGCTTCAGCCCGAGGAGCGCAGGTGATCCGGCTGGAGAGGCTGCACGTCCGGGTGGGCTCGTTCGATCTCCGCGATATCACCCTGGAGGTGCCGAAGGGCGGGTATGCCCTCATCATCGGGCCCACCGGTTCGGGGAAGACCACCTTGTTGGAGGCGGTGGCCGGACACGCCCGTCTCCAGTCGGGACGGGTCTTCATGCACGATGACGATGTCACGGACCTGCCGCCGGAGCGCCGCGGGCTGGGATTCGTCTACCAGCAGTACCACCTGTTTCCTCACCTGAGCGTGCGCGACAACATTGCGTACGGGGTCGCCCGGAACGGCCGAGGCTCCCAGGGACGGGTCGAAGAGCTGGCTGAGATGCTGACGATCGAACCGCTGCTCGACCGGTCGGTACGTGGGCTCAGCGGCGGAGAGCAGCAGCGGGTAGCCCTGGCCCGCGCGCTGGCACCCAAGCCGTCCATCCTGCTCCTGGATGAGCCGTTTGCCGCGGTGGATCCGGCCACGCGGCTGGTGCTCCGGCGCGAGCTCCGGGAGCTGCACGAGCGGGAGGGGATCACCACGCTGCAAGTCACCCATGATTTTGACGAGGCGTTGCGCCTGGGCGATCTGGTTGCGGTGCTCTCCGAGGGGCGCATCGCGCAGAGCGGCACGCCCGAACACGTCTTCCGCTACCCCAACTCGGCATTCGTGGCCCGTTTTGTCGGAACCGGCAACGTCATCGCCGGCACGGTCCAGCGGACGGAGGCCGGCGACCCGGGCGGAGCGTTTCGCGGGCGTTTTCTCGGCGGCAACCTCGCGCTCGACGTGGTAGCGGAGCGGGAAGGACCGATTCACGCGGTCATCCGGCCGGAAGACATCGTGCTCAGTCTGACTCAGCACCCCGACTCGGCGCGGAATCATATGGAGGGCCGGGTGGTCCGACTGGAGCGCCTCGGGCCCGTGACGCTGGTGCACCTGGATGTGGGGCGGCCATTGATCGCCTCGGTCACGACCGCGTCCGCCGACGAGATGGGGCTTCACCCGGGCGTTCCCGTCATCGTGGCATTCAAGGCAACCGCGATCCTCCTGGTATAGGCTCCTC
>DASYVW010000534.1:0-2558 GCA_035936675.1 Gemmatimonadales bacterium | reverse complement strand
ACGTGGCTGCAATATGCCGCAAATCACCACGGGAGCAGTTGTCATAGCTAGACTACTACAGCGTGCCGGGAGGCGCAAGACTTGGGGTCCGATAAAAAGCCGGGAAACCTTGCGGCTGAGGGGGTCGTCATGTCGTCGATGCGAGTGAATGTCCTGTTGCCGGCCGGCCTCATCGCGGCGCTGATCCCTGTGCCGGCTCCCACCCTGCCGCTGGTGGTGGTCGAGTACGTCATCCCCCGCCCGGGCAACTTCCCCCACGACCCGGCCGTCGCCCGGGACGGCACGGTGTGGTACACCGACCAGCGGAACAGCTACATCGGCCACCTCGACCCCGCGACCGGCAAGATCGTGGACTATGCAACCCCGACGGCGGGGTCCGGACCGCACGGCATCACCGTCGGCCCCGACGGCTCGGTCTGGTACACCGCGCAGGGCGCCGGGCTCCTGGGCAGGGTGGATCCCAAGAACGGCAAGATCGTGGAGTTCGCTCTCCCGGACGAAGCCCGGAACCCGCACACGCCCATCGTGCACCAGGGCAAAGTCTGGTTCACCGATGCCAACAACAACAGCTACGGCCGGCTGGACCCCCAGACGGGCATGGCGAAGGTGTACCAGGCTCCCACCTCCGGCTCGGTCCCGTACGGCATTGTCTCCGCACCGGATGGATCCATCTGGATCGCCATGCTCGGCACCAACAAGCTGGGCCGGGTGAATTCTGCCGACGGCGTCATGAAGGAGTTCGTGCTGCCGGCAAAGGACGCCCGTCCGCGACGGCTTCAGGTGGGCGGGGACGGCACCGTCTGGTACACCGACTACGGCCGCGGCTACCTGGGAGCGCTCGACCCGAAGACGGGAAAGGTGCGGGAGTGGAAGTCCCCGTCAGAGAATGCAGGGCCGTACGGCATTGCCATCGGCACCGATGGGCGGATCTGGTATAACGAGTCCCGGACCAACCTCATGGTCGCGTTCGACCCCAAGACGGAGAAGATGGAAACCGTAGAGATCCCCACTGCCACCGCCATCGTCCGCCACATGCAGACCGACAGCACCCACCATCGGATCTGGCTCGCGCTCAGCGGGACCGGGCGGTTGGGAAAGATCGAGCTGGGGAAATAAGCCCCTGAAAAGTTGTCACCCTGAGGGAGCGTAGCGACCGAGGGGGCCGGAGCGCGGGTTGAGTTTCGGCCCCCTCCCCCTCCCCTTCGCTTCGCTCTGGGTCGGGGTCAGGGTGACAATCGGTTGGGGTCTTGTGCCGGCCATGAAAAGATGCATATTTATGCAATATGCATTCTCCCCGTGGCCCCATCGCCCTCGCCTTCTCCGGCGGGCTGGACACCTCCTACTGCGTGCCGCGCCTGGCCGACGCCGGCTGGGAGGTGCATACCGTCCATGTCGACACCGGCGGCTCCTCCTCCGCTGACCTTGCTGCCATCCGAGCCCAGGCTGAGCGGGTCGGCGCCTTCCGCCATCACGAGGTCGACGCGCGAGCGGAAGTCTACGACCGATTCGTCCGGTTCCTGATCCAGGGTAACGTGCTCCGGGGTGAGGTGTATCCGCTCAGCGTCGCCGCCGAGCGGACCCAGCAGGCGCTCTCGGTGGTGGAGACCGCCCGCCGGATCGGCGCCCGCGCGGTGGCCCATGGATCGACCGGGGCCGGCAACGATCAAGTTCGGTTCGACGTCGCCCTCCGGGTGCTTGCGTCCGACATCGAGATCGTCACGCCGATTCGGGACGAGGGCATCAAGCGCGACCAGGCCATCGCCTTCCTCAACGCTCGAAATCTTCCCGTCCCGGCCAAGGCCAGCGCCTATTCCATTAACCGCGGGCTCTGGGGCACCACCTGGGGCGGCGGCTGGACCCACGACACCTGGGCCGGCCCACCCGAGGAGCTGCTCGACTCCGGGATCGATCCTCCGGCTCCGCGCGAGATCGTCATCCAATGGGAGCGCGGGCTGGCGGTCGCGCTGGACGGAGAGGTACTGGGCGGCCCGGCGTTGATTCAGCGCCTGGGCGAGATGGCGGACTCCTACGCCATCGGCCGCAACATCCATGTCGGCGAGACGGCGCTCGGCATCAAGGGCCGGATCGGCTTCGAGGCCGGGGCCGCGTTGCTGCTCATCGGAGCGCACCGCGAGTTGGAGAAGCTGGTGCTCACCAAGTGGCAGGCGTTCTGGAAGGACCAGCTGGCCCGCTTCTATGGCGACCGGCTGCATGAGGGGCAATACTTCGATCCTTCACTCCGGGACATCGAAGCCCTCATCACCAGCTCCCAGGCGCGGGTCACCGGGGAGACTCGGGTACGCCTTGCCGCCGGCCGGTTCCACGTGGTCGGTACCCGCAGCCCCCACTCGATGATGGACAGCTCCGTCGCCACCTATGGCGAAGAGAATCGTCTATGGACTGGGGAGGAGGCACGCGCCTTTGCCCGAGTCGCGGCTGTGCCCTCGCTGCTCGCGGCTCGTGCAGCAAACGGAGCTCCGGAGCAGCCTCAACACGAAGGCACGAAGCGCGCGAAGAAAAAGAAAGCGTCTCGGAGCTGAGGAGGAGTAAACATGGTC
>DASYVW010000533.1:0-3743 GCA_035936675.1 Gemmatimonadales bacterium | reverse complement strand
CGAGTGAAGTCCGTGGGTTGCTCGAGATCATGCGAATCCGGCCGGTCATCACTGCCCACCCGACAGAGGCCAAGCGGGTCACGGTCCTCGAGAAGCATCGCCGCATCTACCGCCGGCTGGTGGATCTCGAGTCGCCTCGCTGGACACCGCGGGAGCGGCAGGCACTGGTCGATGGCTTACAGAACGAGATCGAGCTGCTGTGGATGACCGGCGAGCTCCGGCTGGCCAAACCCACCGTGCCCCAGGAAGTCTTCTGGGGCCTGCACTTCTTCAACGAAACCCTGTTCGAGGCCGTACCCGATCTGCTCGACAAGCTGGAGCGAGCGCTCGCACATGGCTACCCGGGCGAATCGTTCCAGGTGCCTTCCTTTTTTCAGTTCGGCTCCTGGGTCGGCGGCGATCGGGACGGGAATCCATTCGTCACGAATGATGTCACCCGGAGCACGCTGCTGGAGAACCGGCTGACCGGGCTCCGGCGCTATCGCCTCCGTCTGGGCGATCTGGTGCGCGCCTTGAGCATTACCGAACGGGCCGTGCCGGTCTCCGACACCTTCCGTCGCGCGCTCGAGCGAGAGCTCGCCGCCACCGGTGAAGGGGACGAGATCGCGGCACGCAACCCGGGTGAGGTGTTCCGGCAATATCTCGCGTGCATGGTGCGGAGACTCGACGTCATGATCACGGGGGCAGAGCGGGGCGAGCTGGCGCCGAATCCGGCGGGCTACCCGTCGGCCGAAGCCCTGGTTGCCGACCTGCGTCTGATGGAGGACGCCCTTGCCGCCGGCGGAAGCCGGTCGCTCGCTTCCACGCTGATCCGGCCGGTCCGCCGTGAGGTCGAGTCATTCCGATTCAGTACCGTGCGTCTCGACGTGCGGGAGAACACGACCAGGCTGAATGCGGCGCTGGCGGATCTCTGGAGACAGGCGGACGGTCGAGCCGAGGGAGCGGTGCCGGAAACGGGCTCCGAGGCATGGCGGCAGTGGATCGCCGGTGAGGTGACCCGGCCGCTTGCGCCGGGGGCCGTGGCCCCAGCCTTGCCTCCCGAGTCGGCCGAGACGCTGGGAATGTTTCAGCTGGTGCGGGACCTGCGAGAGGAGATCGATCGCGAGGCCGTCGGCGCGTTCGTGCTCAGCATGACCCGGAGCGTGAGCGACGTGCTCGGCGCCTACCTCCTGGCCAAGACCGCGGGGCTCTACGCCGACGCCGCAGGCATCGAGAGCTGCACCCTTCCGATCGTGCCGCTGTTCGAGACCATCGAAGACTTGCAGCGCGCGCCGGCCATCATGCGCGAGCTGCTCTCCGTTCCTCTCGTACGCCGGAGTGTCCGCGCCCAGAGCGGCGTGCAGGAGGTGATGATCGGCTACTCCGACTCCAACAAGGACGGCGGGTTCCTCACCTCGAACTGGGAGCTCAGCAAGGCGCAGATCAAGCTTACCCGCCTGGGCAAGGAGCTCGGTGTACCCATCGCGTTCTTTCACGGGCGCGGCGGATCGGTGAGCCGGGGCGGCGCTCCGACCGGCCGGGCTATCGCGGCTCAGCCGGCCGGATCGATTCAGGGCCGGATGCGCATCACCGAACAGGGTGAGGTGGTCTCGTTCAAGTACGCCAACCGGGGGACCGCGCAATATCAGCTCGAGCTCCTGGCTGCGAGCGTGCTCGAGCACTCGCTGAAGTCGGAACGGGAGAAGGCGCTGGTGCCCACCGCCGAGTTCGATGAGGTGATGGAGGCGCTCTCGGGCGCGGCCCAGGCCTCGTACCGCCGGCTGATCGATCACCCCGACCTCTTCGCGTACTACCAGGCGGCCAGCCCGCTGGAAGAGATCTCGCTGCTCAATCTGGGCTCCCGGCCGGCCCGCCGATTCGGCGCACGATCGCTCAGCGATCTCCGGGCGATTCCCTGGGTATTCGCCTGGTCACAAAACCGACACTTCGTGCCGGGCTGGTACGGCGTCGGCAGCGGTATCCTCACCTTCCTGCAGGTGCGGGGACAGCGCGGCGCCGCGATGCTGGACCGGATGTTCACCGAGTCGCGGCTGTTCCGTCTGATTGTGGACGAGGTCGAGAAGACGCTCGCCTACGTCGATCTGGAGATCGCGCACGAGTACGCCGAGCTGGTGCCCGACGCGGGCGTGCGAAACAACATTCTGGAGATGATCGAGGACGAGTATCACCGGACCGTCGAAGCCGTGCTTCGGATCAGTGGAGGGAGCCAGCTGGTCGAGCGCTATCCTCGCTTCCGCCGCAGGCTGGCTCGCCGACTGCCGACCATCAACCAGGTGAGCCGGCAGCAGATCGAGCTCCTGCGTCGATTCCGTGAATCCGGTGGGGACAAGACCCAGGAGGAGCAGCTCTCGGCGTTGCTGCTGTCGATCAACTGCATCGCGGCGGGGTTTGGGGCTACGGGATAGAAAAGCGTAAGCGGGACTAGAGCCTGCCCTGAGCCAAGCGAAGGGACAAGCGTGAGCGGTGAGCGGGAAAACCGTTCGCTCGTGGTCAGGGTGACAATCCTTCCGGACTCGGTTCACGCCTCCGCTTCTCCTCGACTTCCACTCTCAGCTGTCCGCACGCCGCGTTGATATCCAGCCCGCGGCTTCGGCGCACCGCCGCTTCTACACCCTGGTTGCGTAGTCGATCGGCGAACGTGCGAATTCGCGCAGCCGTCGTCGGCGTGAGATCGGGCGCTCCGCCCGGGTGAAGCGGCAGGATGTTTACCAGCGCGCCAAGCCGTCGCGCCAAGGCAGCCAGTCGATCGGCGTCGGCGTCACTGTCGTTGACCCCTCCGATCATCACGTACTCGAAGGTCACCCGCCGCCGGAACGCCTCCGCGGCCTTCAACACCGCCTCGAGATCATACTTCTTCTCGATCGGCATGATGCCAAATCGCTGCGCTGAGGTGGTGGCGTGGAGCGAGATCGCCAGGCGGAACTGCTCCGGACGCTTCGCGAACTCCGCGAGGCCCGGCAGGATCCCCACCGTGGATACGGTGATATGCCGGGAGCCGATCCCGAATCCCTCAGGGCTGTTGAGGATGCTGAGTGTCGTATCCACCGACGCCCAGTTCAAGAGCGGCTCACCCATCCCCATGAAGACGATGTTGGTCGGCTTTTCCGACGGATCGCGCAGCACGACCTCGCGGATCTGTCCGGCTATCTCGAACGGCGTAAGGTTACGCCGGAAGCCCATCCGGCCGGTGGCGCAGAAGGTACAGCCGAGGGCACAGCCTGCTTGAGAGGAAATGCATAGGGTGCGTCGGTTGCCGGAGGGGATCAGAACCGATTCGATCGCCTCATGGTCCTCCAGCCGCCAGAGATACTTGCGAGTGCCGTCTGTGGACTGCTGGATGGTGTCGGGGGCAAGACGCGGGAGCGGAAACGTGGCCTCGAGCTCGGCGCGGAGTGCGAGCGGCAGGTCGGAGGCTCCGGACCAGCTCTCGAGCGGCGCCTGCCACAGTCGGCGCAGAATCTGGCCCGCCCGGTAGGCCGGATGGCCCTGCTCCTCGACCCAGCGTCGCAGAGTCTCGCGGGCGGCCGCCGGTGTCTGATCGAGCAGGCCGCCTGCTGCCGCACTGGTCCGAAGGGAGGGAGAGGACATAAGGAAAAATAGCACGGTAGGGCTATGGGCTATGGGGTGTTGGCGGATCTGAGTTGGAGCGCCGCGATGTCGCCGAGGCGCTGCTCCGCCAACAACCCCTAACATCAACTCCAATAATACATTGCCTCACCTCTGCTCGCGGTATAGGTTTGACG
>DASYVW010000532.1:0-5127 GCA_035936675.1 Gemmatimonadales bacterium | reverse complement strand
AACGCCGCCATGAGTGGGTTGTTGATCTCGTGGTGCAAGGTGACGGTCATCTCGCCGATCGCCGCCAGCCGCTCGGCGCGCACCAAATCCTGCTCGGCCGCGGCGAGCGCCTTCCGCAGCTCGCGGGTGCGGCGCACCCGCTCGAGAATCTGGGGTAGCATGTCACTCAGGGTCGAGTCCTTGGCCAGGTAGTCGTCGGCTCCGCGACGCAGCGCGGCGGCTGCCAACGATTCATTGCCATGCCCAGTGACGAGCACCACCGCGGGCGGGGCCGGCCGGCTCCTGATCGCGTCGAGGACGTCGAGCCCGCTCGTGTCCGGGAGCTGTTGGTCGAGCAGCACGATGTCCACACCGTTGAGTGCCGCGAGTGCCTCGCGTCCGGTGGTGACCTGGATCGCCGGCCCCAACCCATGGCTGCTCAGGATGTGCTGAACCAGCCGGGCGATGTCCGGGTCGTCGTCAACCAGAAGAATGCGAGGCAGAGAGCGCTCAGCCATGTGCCGGTGCCGCTCCGGGCCGGAAACCAACGCGGGCGAACTTTTCCCACCCGGTCTTGCCGCGCCAGGCATCCCACAGCCCGCGCAGCCGCCAGTAGAGCGTGAGCTGCCGGTAGCCAAAGTTCTCCAGCACGGCGTACAGGAGCAGAATGAACACCTCGCGCCGGCCGTTGAACGGCAGTAGGTGCCGCTGGAGCCTGTCGGCCAGGCCGTAACGGAAACGCCAGGCCCCCACCAGCACGGCAAAGACATTCACCAGGATGCCGTATCCCAGTGAAGCCAGCAGGAACGCCAGCAGATAGTCGTAACTGAGGAAAGGTTGGCCCAACAGCTTTTCCATGATGAAGAGAAACAGGATGAACAGGTACCCGAGTGCTTCTACCACCGGCCCATAGTACTCGAACAGCCAGAAGGCGGGCAGCGCAAACCAGCCAATCCGGCCGAACTTGGTTTGCCCCAGCATGGCCCGGTGATAGCGCAAGGACTCCCGAAGTCCCCGGTACCACCGGCCGCGCTGCTTGCGGAGCGATTCAAACGTCTCGGGGACCTCGGTCCAGGCTACCGGGTGGGGGAGGAAGGCGATCCGGCGGTCGTGCAGCTTGTCGAGAATGTAGCGGTGCAGCCGGACGATGATCTCCATGTCCTCACAGACGGTACCCACGCCCCCGCCGACGTACTCCTCTGTCAGCCGGTGCCGCAGGAATGGCGTGAGATAGCCGCCCGCGCGGATTACGGTCTCTTTCTCGAAGACCGCGAACACTCCGCTGAGGATAAGAATGGAATGGATCCGGTCGAGTCCGGTCCGTGCCGCGGTAAACGAGCGCAGGTACTCGACCATCTGGAAGCGGGGGAGCGAACGGGTAGGAAGGCCGACGCTCACCACGTGACTGTTGCGCACAGTGCAGCCGTTGGCAATGGCGACCTGTCCCCCCACGGCCACGACCCGAGGGTCCTCCTGCACCACCCGCATCAGCTCCTTGAGCGCGCGGTCGTCGAGAATCGAGTCCGCATCGAGAGAGACGAAGTAGGGGGTGGTAGAGGCGTTGATGCCGGCGTTGAGGGCGTCGGCCTTGCCGCCGTTCTCCTTGTCGATGACGACCACCCGCATGACACCAGCCGGGAGGGGAAGGGTGGCTTCGTACATCGCCCGAACCGGAGCGGTCGCCACTGCCGGTCGATAGGGAACTTCGGTCCGCCGCAGCCGGAAAGCATGCTTGAGCTGCTCCAGCGTGGCATCGGTGGAACCGTCATTCACCACCACGATCTCGAAGCGCGGGTAGTCCGAGTTTACCAGGCCGGTGACACTGTCCACGATCGTCACCTCCTCGTTATACGCGGGTACGATCATGGTCAGGGGCTTGGTCAGATCCCCTCCGTCAATGAGGTCGAGGTCCTCGATGAAATGGCTCGCTACGCGGCGCCGAACCTGCCGGGCGGACAGCGCAATCAGCCAGAGCGTGTAGGTGTTGTACAGCAGGAAGTACAGGAGAAACAGCGGCTGTACCACGAGCACGAAGACGATGAGGGCCCGGACCACGGCGTCGCTCACGCGGTACCCCCGGCGCTTCCCTGCATTGCGAGCTCGAGTGCGCCGCTCACCCGATGGCGAATGGCCGGGATTGGATCGGTTCGCGCAACCTCGCGGGCCACCTCGTCCTGAAGCAGCGCGAGTGCGAGTGCAGCGGCCAGGCGCCGCTCCTCTCCAACCGTCCCCCGTGCCGTGTCCCGGAGGCTCGGGAGATCGGACGCCTCCAGGACCGCCTCTGCGGCTGTCCTGGGATCGATGCCCGGGGGAAGCGGCACCGGAGTGCCCTGGAGCAGGCGAGCGACGTAAGCCGCAGCCCGCACCGGCATCTCGGGATCGACGCCCAGCCGCTCGAGGATGCGGAGCCCCGGCTTACCCGCCGGAGCCGACCGTCCCAGCGCGATGGCGACCTGGCGGCGGACCCCCAGGTCGGGATCCTGGGTCATTCTCTCGAGGAGGTCGTAACGCTCGGCTGCAGCGGCCGCCCCGGCCGCAGCGTGCCGTACCGCGATCACGGGGTCGGCCGTGAGCAGCTCGAGCGCATCGGGGTCCGTTGCATCCGGCCGTTGCCGTCCCAGCTCCGCCACCGCCTCCCGCACTTCGGACCAGCCGCTTCGGCTGAACGGCAGCAGCAGGCCGGACAGCCCGGCGTGATGAATGAAGCGCGCCAGCCGGATCAGCAGCACGGTTTGCGCCGGCTCGAGCGGCATCGCCGACATGACATCTCGGAAGGCGGGGAAGTGTTGCCCGGCCAGCTCGGCCGCCGCGGCCAGCACGGCCGGGTCCTCCTCCGGGCGAAGCGAGCGGATCAGTTTGGGAAAGGCGCGCTCGGGTGCGACCTTCGAGAAGAGGTCGACAGCGGCCCTGCGCACCATGAGATTGGGGTCGCCCAGGGCACGGACGCCAAGCGCGAGAAGCTCCTCGGTATCGAGGAGATCGCCGACTGCCACCAAGGCGGCGGTGCGAACCTCGGGGTTGGGATCCTCCCGCACGACCTGGAGCAGCGCGCTGAGGCTCTGCTCTCCCTGGAAGGCGCGGAGGCCACCGATCATCCGCACCCGTTCTCCCGTATCCAGCGTGCTTCTCAGCCCATCTGCCAGGTATGACTGACCTCCTCCCGACCCCGGGGCTGCCAGAGCGCGGAGCTCCAGCCCCCGGGCCCGAGAGAGCCTGCGCTCGAGCAGCCGGAACCAGGGATCGCTTTTGAGCCGCTGGCGGAGCAGCTCACGCACCGGCGCTTCGTCCGGCATCTCCAGGACGCGTACCACAAGGCTATTAGGGTCGAACGCGCCCGCTGCCAAGGCAGCCGCGGCCCGGACATTGGTGGGCTCCGTCCGGCGGCAGGCCGCAATCAGAGGCTCCTCGCCACCAGGCAGGTGCAGGATCCCGATGGCCAGGGCGGCACGCTCCCGTACCGTGGGCGACGGATCGTTCGCCAACAGCCCGGGAATAGTCCGCCCCGCGTCCTCAACTCCCAAGCGGGCTGCGGCGTCGATGGCGCGGGCGCGGACGTATTCGTCGGAATCACCCAACGCAGGAGCAACTGCCCTGAGGCGATTTTCGCGTTCCGATCCGCCGCCCCGGGCACAGCGCCCGAGCGCCTCGATCGCCGCCCCCCGGACCGCAGGCTCGGGATGGTCGCTGAGCCGCGCGAGCACGTCCACGGAACCGGGTAAACGGAGGCGCGCCAGGGTGCGGGTGACGGCGATCTTACCTCCCACGTCGGGACTCTGGAGCAAGGCCTCGATCAACGCCGGAGTGGCCTCGAGATCCAGCCGAGTCACCGCGGTGGTGATGGTCTCGCGCAGGTCCGGCGGTGCCTCCGGAAAGGCCCGGAGCAGGGCGGGCACGGCGAGCCCGTCGCCCAGCACCCCCGTTGCCTCGGCGGCCGCGCGCCGAACGTCCGCCTCTCTGTCGCCGAGCAGCTCGATGATCCTCGGCACGAGCGGCCGGAGTCCCGCCTCGGCGGCGGCGAACAGAGCGGCCTGGCGTACTGCCGGCTCGGGATCACTGAGCAGCCTGAGAAACTCGGCCTGGACCGTCGTCGCGTGCAGCGCACCCAGTGCGCGCACCGCAGCGGCACGGACCATCGGCTCAGGATCGCTGGTTCGGGCGCGAAGCAACTCCACGGCATCCAGGCCTCCGAGCTCGCCGATGAGGCGAATGGCAGCGGTGCGAACCTGTTGATCGGAGTCGGAAAGGCCGGCGATGGCGACGGCGATAGCCTGCTCCGACCGAAGGGTGCGCAGTGCCTCCAGGGCGAGGGCGCGAAGCGACGGCTCTGGATCATGTGAGGCCGTCTGCATCAGCTCACTGGTGAGGTCCCGCCGCCGGCCCCGGCGAATTGCTGTAATCACGGCTTCCCGCACTCCAGGCGAGGGGTGCAACACCAGCTCAGCCAGCAGCTCACGGGTCCCTCCGGCGGAGAGCCGGACCAGCATGCCGGAGGCCTCCGCGCTGTTCTCGCCCGCCTCGATCATGCGCACCAGATTATTCGCGACTCCCAGCCGTTCGAGCGCTGCCCCAGCACGGCTCCGGATCTCGGCATCAGGATCGTCCAGAGCAACCAGCAACGGCCCCACGGCAGAGGGGCCGATCTGCTCCAGCGCCTCGACACTCCGCATCCGAACCCACCAGGCCGGATCCCGGAGTGCCCGCACGAGCCGGTCAATGACCTCGGGCCCGCCGAACTGGCCCAGCGTACTGGCAATGCGAACCCGGACGAATGGAGCCGGGTCGATCAGGAGATGTTCCAGCAGATGATTGACGGCGCGAGGGTCGCCCAGCCGGCCGAGAGCCGTAGCTGCCTTGCCGCGTACCTCTTCATCGGGGTCGCTGAGCCCGCGAACCAGGGCTGGAAATGCGCGCTGAGCTCGCACCTCACCGAGTACGTTAGCTGCCCACGCTCGCGCCGGATCGCGGGACGAGCCGGTGAGCAGAGCGATCAGCGGGTCCACGGCAGCATCACCATGGCGGGTGAGGATATCGGCGATCCGGGCGGTGAGCCATGTGTCCGCGCTGGACAGGGCCGCCACCAGGGGCTCCACCGCGCCCGGGTCCGCAATGCGGGCCAACGCCCGCAACGCGATCTCTCGCACGTCCGAG
>DASYVW010000531.1:0-3633 GCA_035936675.1 Gemmatimonadales bacterium | reverse complement strand
CAGGCCGGTCAAGCTCGACAGCACCGACAGCCTGGCCGACGGTCTTCTTCCCCTCGCGATCGGCGAGCTGCCGTTCGCGGTGCTCTCCGGAGTGGTACGCGAGTCCATCCTGGTCTCGGAGGAAGAGATCGCCGCGGCAGTCCGGTTTCTCTCCCGGGAGATGGGGCTGTCGCCCGAGCCTTCGGGCGCGGTGACAACGGCCGCGCTCCTCAGCGGGAGGGCGCCGATCTCAGGCCCGACAGCTGCCGTTGTCAGCGGAGGAAATGTCGATCCCAACCTGCTGAAACGTCTGGTGGGGCTTGAATGACCGTCGCACCGAAGATCCTGGTGGCGGATGACGACCAAGCGCTCTCCCGGACGCTGTCCTGGATCCTGAAGGAAAACGGATACGACGTCTTCACCTCTCTTGGAGGGGAGCACCTCTTCGAGCACCTCAGCGCCGAACAGTTCGATCTCCTGCTCCTCGACATCATGATGCCCAAAGTGGACGGGTTGCAGCTCCTGCAGCGGGTGAAGGCCGATCCCCGATTCAAGGATCTGCCCGTCCTCATGATCTCATCGATGCCCCCGGAGGAAGCCACGGTACGCTCGCTTGGCCTGGGCGCCGCCGACTTCATACCCAAGCCATTCCGGGTTCGGGAGCTCCTGGCGCGGGTGAAGGCCCACCTGAGAGTCGGCCGCGAGCTCAATCAGGCCCGCGCCGAAGCACGGTCGCGCTCCGAGATGATGGACATCATGCAGGAAGTGACCGCATCGCTGAAGCCAGAAGAGATCTACGGCATACTGGTGCGTCGGGTCGCTCAGGGTCTCAGCATCGCGCGGTGTTCCATCATCATGGCCGGCTCCGAAGATGAGTCGGGGATCGTCGTGGCCGCCTCCGACAACCCGAACCTCCACAATCTAAAGGTCGACCTCAAACGGTACCCGGAGATCCGACACGCCCTCGCCACCGGCGAGCGGGTGCTGGTGCGGGACGTGCAAACCGATCCGCTGTTCCGGGGAGTTCGCGACGAATGGGAAGCCGAGGGCCGGCCGGTAGAAACCCGCTCGGCCGTGGCGCTGCGCTTCTCCCTGCGGCAGCTGCCCGCCGGAGTGTTCTTTCTCCGAACCACGAGCGAGGACGCTCCGCTCAACGAGCACGATGTTCAGTTCGCGGAGGAAGTGATCAATGCCGCCGTCGCGGCACTGGAGCGGGCCTACGACCTGGAGAACGCGGTGCTGGGCCAGGAGCAGATGCGGCACCTCGCCGAGACCGATCCGCTGACCAACTGCTTCAACCGGCGGGCATTGATGGCAAAACTCGAGCAGGAGATGGACCGCGCCGCGCGGTACGCCACCATGCTTACCTGCATGATGGTGGATATCGACAACTTCAAGCAGATCAACGATACCTACGGCCACCTGGTGGGCGATCGGGTACTAAAGCAACTGGCCAACCTGTTGAAGCGGGAGCAGCGCTCAGTCGACATCGTGGCGCGCTACGGTGGTGAGGAGTTCGTCGTCCTCCTGCCGGAGACGACCAACACGGAGTCTCGCAACTTCGCCGAGCGGATTCTTCGCCGGGTGTCCACCCACGACTTCGGCGAGGCAGGCAGACCGGTTCGGGTAACCATCAGCATCGGAATAGCCTCCTACCCCGACGAACGGGTGAGCGATGGCGAGTCGCTTCTCCGCCTGGCCGATACCCACCTCTATCGGGCCAAGAGCGACGGCCGGAATCGGTTCCGCGATTGAGCGATCGGCGTTGCCCACGCTGTCAATCGGTGTACGCAGCCCCCGCACGGTTCTGCGTCAAGGATGGATCGCTCCTGGTCGAAGGTGACGTCGTAACGAGCACGGCTGGCCCTGCTGGTCAACCGGGATCCCGATCGAGGTCCCGCGATTCTGCCGAGGGTGTGGCTGCGCTCGACTGGGAGGCGGAACGGGCCCTCCAGGACAAGCTTACCGTGCGGGTGGCATCACTCACCGGTCAGGTACTGGACCAGCGTTATCAGATCGCCCGTAAGCTGGGCGAGGGTGGGATGTCGTACGTTTATCAGGCCCTCGAGATCGGCACCGAGCGGCCCGTCGCGGTCAAGATCCTGATCCCCAAGCTTTCTCGCGATCCTGCCTCGGTCGAACGTCTCCGGCGGGAGGCGACCATCGCGACCCGGCTGAACCATCCCAACGTCTGTCCAATCCTCCGACTGGGTGAGACCCCCGACCGGCTGCTCTACCTGGTGATGCCCTATCTGGAGGGCGAACCGCTCAGCGAGCACGAGACCCGCCGAGGACCCTTCCCGCTCGCCGATGGCATCCCGCTGCTGGTGCAGGCATGCCAGGGACTGGCTCATGCACACGATCTCCACATCATTCACCGCGATCTGAAGCCGGAGAACGTCATGCTCGTGCCGGATCCAGACACCCCAGCCGGGTTTCGCGCGGTAGTGATGGACTTCGGCCTGGCCAAGGAGCGGCGTGCGGGCCCTGACGTTGTGAAGCTGACGGCCACTGGGATCGTGCTCGGCACCCCGGAGTTCATGAGCCCCGAACAGATAAGAGGAAAGCCGCTCGACGGACGCAGCGATGTCTACGCTCTAGCGATTCTCGCCTTCGAGCTGTTCACGGGTCAGCTCCCCTTCACCGGCAAGAGCGCGCAGGAGACCATGATTGCTCGCCTCAGGGGGGCGCCGCTCCGGCTGCGCGACGCCAAGCCCGACCTGCCGGCCAGGCTCGAGGCCGTCATTACCAAGGCTCTGGCTGTGAATCCCGCGGAGCGCCACGGTTCCATGAACGAGCTGGCTCTTGCATTCGAGTCGGTGATGAGTATCGGAGTGCTGGGGAGGCTGTTCCGGAGATAGGACGGTTGCGCCTCATACTGAGGCAGGAGGAGGGCACGTGAGACAGGCTTTACTGTTACTGACGGCGGTGCTCTGCGCCGGGTGCACCCGCGAGAAGGCGGGCAGTGCCTCGGCCTCGGCCTATACCTCCGACAACGGCTCGGAAGTGGAGGCCCCACGGCTCATTCCAGCCATTCAGAACCAGCTGAACCTGATGGCCTCCGGGGTGCAGCCCACCGATCCAGAGAACCTCACCGCGTACAAGAACCTTGCCGGCGACGTTGTCAACTCCATGGCCGCCGACCTCCACCGCGCTGGCTTGACGGATTCGGGAGACTTCAGGGCGCTCAAGGATTCGGTGATGCGTGATCTTGGAGAAGGAGCGGAAGGGGAGAGCACGCTGGACCATTTGACACTGAACGAACACATTGCCCGAATGCGGCGCCTGATCTCGATGTATCAGCAGGCAATGAGGAGCGCGGGAGACCACCAATAAACCCGCAGCCAGCGTATCAGGAAGCGGCGAGCCGCTGAAACCGGCGCATGAAGCCGCGATCGATTCGGTCCTTCAGGCGCATGACCCACCGCCCGGTGAGCGCTATCGAACCATAGGACAGGATGGCACGGCCGTCTCCGGTATTGATGAGAACCAGAGACCGTGGCTGCGGCCGGTAGCGCCGGAAGCGCTCGCTGCCGCCACCCGTGAGCGCCAGGCCAAGGTTTCGAGCGAGAATCGGACCCTGCCGCACGGCATAGACGCCGGACTTGGGCGTCGCAGGGAATGGCCGCAGGGTGGCTGCGTCTCCAGCGGCAA
>DASYVW010000530.1:0-13356 GCA_035936675.1 Gemmatimonadales bacterium | reverse complement strand
GCACGAAGCCGACGGTCCATCCATCCGCGCCGCGAAAACCCTCCACCAGGACGAGCACCAGCGGGTACACGATCAGCCACACCAGGAGCACCAGCAGCCCCACTTCGAGGAGTGCCGCGCGCCTGCCGCCGATCACTGATCACCCGCAGGAAAGAGGTGGATACCCCCGCCCGACCGGCGGCTCGGCATGATCCCCACCCGATCACCAGGCCGGACCGACCGGGGCGGCCCGGTGACCTCGAGTCTGGCACCGCCATCGGTGGCGACGGTGAACAGACTCGCCGCGCCGGTGAATCGCCGCTCGGCCACTGTTCCGGGGACTGCGCCCGGCGTGGGCGCCATCAAGCGGAGTGCTTCCGGGCGCACGACCATCAGGGCTTCCCCCTGCGGTGGAACTGCTCCCGGCGGGGTAGCGCCATCGGTGAGCTCCCACTCCACGCCTTCCAGTGAGACTCGCACCCCACGCTCGGTCAGCCCGAGCACCGTCACGGCGATGCGGCTCGACCGGCCGACGAACTCCGCGACAAATGGGTTGGCCGGGGCGGCGTAGAGATGCTCCGGCGAGCCGACCTGCTCCAGCCGGCCTCCCCGCAGCACCGCAACGCGATCGCCGAGATCGAACGCCTCGTCCTGCTCATGGGTGACGAGCACAGTTGTGATTCCTACCCGGCGGATCAGCTCCCGGATTTCGCCCCGGGTTCGCTCCCGAAGCGACGGATCCAGATTCGAGAGCGGCTCGTCCAGCAGCAGCACTCGCGGCTCAGGTGCGAGGGCCCGAGCCAGCGCGACACGTTGCTGCTGGCCCCCGGAGAGTTGGGCTATGCGCCGGCGCTCGAAGCCGGCGAGATCCACCAGAGCAAGTGCCCGCGCCACCCGCTGATCCAGCTCTCCCCCGCGAACGCGGAGCGACTCCAGCCCGAATGCCACGTTTGCGCCGACGTCGAGGTGCGGAAAGAGGGCGTAGTGTTGGAAGACCATGCCGAAGCGCCGCGCCACCGGCTCGACCGCCGTGACGTCCTCGTCCTCCACCCATACGCGTCCGGCGTCCGGCGTCTCGAATCCGGCCAGCAGCCGTAGCGTGGTGGTCTTGCCGCTCCCACTCGGGCCCAGCAAGGCCAGCATCTCGCCGCGATCGAGGGCAAGCGAAAGGCTGTCGACCGCCACCGTCCCGTCGAATCCCTTGGTGAGGCCCTCGAGCCGCAAGAAGGTCACCTCTCACCTCTCACTTCTCACCTCTCACTTCTTTCCAGTTCCGCGCACATGCTGATCCCAGTAGCTCATCCACGCCGGCCCCTGTTGGGAGAACAGACCCCAGTCCACGTCGGCCACGACCATCTGACGCTCGACGTCGGCCACCCATGAGGGCACCGAATCGGCCGGGAGGTCGGTCCGAGCCGGGAGCCGATACACCACCCGAGCGGCGAGCAGCTGGGCCTCCTGGCTCCCGACGAAGTCGATAAATGCGCGGGCGGCCTCGGGGTGCCGGCTACCACGCACCAGTCCGATGCCATCGTCGATGACCACGGTGCCGCTCCGGGGAAAGACGTAGCCCAGCGGCAGGCCCTTGGCCTGAGTGATCAGGATGTCCTGAAGATCCCATAGGCTTATCAGCCCCTCCTGACGAGCAAGCTTCTCGTACAGCAGCGCAGGACTGATGGTATAGGTCTTGGTTTGGCCATCCAGCCGCCGAAGCCAGGCCATGCCCTGGGCGGTGTCTCCGGTCTGACGCAGGCTGCGCAGCAGGATGAGCCCCCAGATGGCGCGCATCGTTCCGCTGGCCATGGGATCCCGGATGATGACCTTGTCTTTCCAGCGGGGCTCCAGTACGTCGTCCCAGTCCTGGGGCGCGTCCCGGCGAGGCACCGCTCGGCTGTTGAAGGCGATCACCGCCGGTGTGCGGTAGACCGGATAGTAGAGATCCCGGGGACCGGCTCCGCGGTGGTCCACCTTGCCGGCCCACACCGGACGGTAGGGCGCCAGCACCGAGTCCTGGATCCCGCGATCGAAAATGGAGGCCGGACCGCCGAACCAGACATCGGCCTGCGGATTGACCCGCTCGAAACGCAAACGGTCGAGGATCTCCTGCGAGCCCATATCCAGCCAGCGCACATCGATGTCGGGCCGTCGGGCCTCGAACGCGTGCTCCAGCAGCACGAGCTGGTCGCGGCCATGAGGGGAATAGAGCACCACTGGAGTCCGAGTGTCATGGTTGCAGGCGGGAAGGACGGGGAGGACGGGAAAGACGGGAAGGAAAGAAAGAAACCAACGGTACCAATGACGCCGCGCGTTGGCGCTACCCCTCCCGCCCTTCCCGACTTTCCCGCCCTTCCCGTCACCGCCCATGCGGCAGCGCGAGCAGATTAGCAAAAAGTCGGAATGCCCCCGGCACCCCGGCAGGCAGCTGCCGGAAGAAGCTCAGGCCAGTGTAGACGTAGGTTCCCTTCCCGACTGGCGCGATCAGAAGTCCGCCGAGAAGCGGCGCGTCGCCGGGGTCGTGAGTCTCCAGAACCGGCCGGTACCGGCGGTCCCAGGTTCGGGCGAAGTAGAGTCCACGCTCCTGGACCCAGCCCTTCCAGTCCGCTGCGCTCAGCCGGTTCGGCACACGCACTGCCGGATGATCGGGTACGACCAGCCTCAGCGGCGCGTTCTCGTCGGTGACTCGATCGTGGCTCACTGGCGGAGCAGCCCGTGCGGGCGCGGACCCGGGCCGGCCTGGCCCCGACTCATCCAGGCGCAGCGGCTGCCCACCGACCGTCATGGGATAGGGCGCAAACCGGCCGTTGAAGAATTGGTGCTGCTGATACTGGACGATGAGGAGACCGCCGCGACGGGCGTAGTCGAGAAGGCGCCGGTTGTTCTCCACCAGTGCCGAATCCGTCTCGTACGCGCGTGGCCCGACCACGATGACATCGTATCGATCGAGCCGACCGCGCTCGAGCGCCGCGCCGCTGAGCAGCGTGACGGGCACTCCCACGCTGGCGAGCGCCTCGGGCACCTGATCGGCAGCGCCGCGAATGTAGCCGACGCGGGTGAGTCGAGGCAGGAGCAAAGGAGCCAGCCGGAGTGTGGTCGTCGCGAGCCTGGTGTACGAGCGGGGCCTGATGTGAGGGTAGTCGACGGTATACACCCCCACGTCGTACGTCGTTCCCGCGAGGTCCTGTGCCACGGCGTGAATCTCACCGCTGTCGGAAACGAGACGAGCGGGCGGTCTTACCTCGAAGGCAAAGCTTTCGCGCTCGTCCTCCCGGGCGAAGCGGAAGCGTTGGGAGGCTACGGCCGGCCAGCCGGGGGGCAGTTGCAGACGCACAGTGCCGGAGGTCGAGTCCCTGGCGCCATGGGTGAGCGTGACGGTGAAGCGATGCGGCGTGAGCGAGCCGGTAGGCCACACCTCGGTGGCCGGATCGAGCTTCACGTCGACGCGGGGTACAACTGTCACTGGACGCCGCACCTCACCACGAGCCTGGTCATTGAATCGGAAGACCGCTTCGGCCCAGTAGCCTGCTTCTACACTGTCCGCTGGACCAGCGGTGAGCTCGGTCGAGACGCCGAAGTCCGGCCCATCGAATGGCTCACCATAAGGGAGCGGACCGATGATGTGGCTGGGAGCCCTCGTCGGCCAGGTATACAAATCGCCGTCCCGCGGCGCCCTCAGGAAGTAGGGTGTCGTTACCGGCTGATCGTCCAAGACTGGATAGTCGACCGTATCGCTCTTGACCTGCCCGGGCGCAATCGTGCGGTCCGGGTTGCGGTCGGGTCCATGGCAATCTCCCATCGGTATACACTGGGTCACCGTCATCTGGGCCACGTGCGGAATGGTAGAGGCGTTCCACAGGGACAGGCTCCAGCGCAGCGCTTGTCCTGCCACTACCCGATCGTCATCGACGGTGGCATCGAACACTACTCGCGCCAGACGCCATGCGGCTGCGTTGAGGTGACCGAGCTGGTCGTAGAGTTCAACCCCGCGGGTGTAGTACACGGATTTGTTCGTGGTATCGGCGCGAGGCGCCTCGAGGATCACCTCCTCGAGATCTCGAGTGGCCAGGGCCAGGAGAGTTCGTCGGCGGGAGAGCTCGTCCGAACCGCCAGCAGCGATCGCCGAATCTATTCGAGCAAGATACCGGCGGAGCGAAGGCGGCGAGTTGCTGTTCCGGACCAACTCGGCAGGCCCGCCCACCCGACGTCGTTCTCCCAACGGCATGGCAATCATTGACGTATCGATGCCGGCGAAGAGGCTGGCGGATCCGGCGCCGGTGCGGTCCTCCCATAGCCCGAGGCGAACCTTCGAAGGTCCAATCTGCTGCAGCTGACCCATGTCCTGAGATCGGTGCAGGCTCCGTCCAGCCATAGCGATCTGATGGAACGACTTGCCGACAGCCGGGTCGAGCACCCCGCCGTTCAGGGTCAACGTGGTGGCGGCGCTGTCGAATCGGGTGCTGCGATACAGCTTGAGCGGACTCCATGGGAGGAGCCCCTCTTCCCGGAACAATTCACGAAACCGGGTGGAGTCCCCAGCCGCGCGGAACGCCTCCTGGGCGGACCAGCCCGCCGCCTGGTGTTGCCCGTGGCCATCACGGGGCGTTCCACTGAAGATCGAGACGATGATTTGGGGCCGGAACCTGCGGACGATCCTGACCACGTCCTTCAGAATGGTATCCCGTGGCCAGTGCTGCCACGTCTCATCCAGGGTCTTGGAATAGCCGAAATCATATGCCCGGGTGAAGTACTGCCGCGCGCCGTCGAGCCGGCGCGCGGCAAGCAGCTCTTCGGTACGGATCAGCCCGAGTGCTTCACCCAGCTCCGGGCCGATGAGATTCTGTCCACCCTCGCCCCGGTTAAGTGAGAGATAGGCCGCTTCCGCACCCATGCCCCGCACGAGAATGGTCAGCAGCTCGGTATCCTCGTCGTCGGGATGTGCCCCGATCATCAGGACCCGCTTGTAGTGCCCCAGCATCCGAAGTTCCTGGTCGAGCGCGACCGCGCCGCCCGTGGACGGTGGCTCGAGCTGCCCCAGGAGCGACGATGTCGAAAGGACGCACAACAGAAGAAACGCGGGACCGATGGAGAGCAATCCGCGACGCACAGACCCCGGCCGAAGAAGTTGAGGCTGGAAGGTAACTCGGTAACGGGGCCCTACGAAATCATGGCGCGTCCCCGAGCGGGGTCTCCCGGCAGGCGCGGCGGAACTCCGGGTGCTTGTACCAGAGATACAAACCCATCGATACCGCAGCGAGTGTGTTGGCCGTGACAACGGCCCAGAAGGGGAACAGCTCGTTGGTTCGCTCGGAGAAGACCTCGAGCAACCCATAGAACATCACTTCGAAGACAAGAAAGACCGGAAGGAGGGCGTATCGGACCACTGAATCCCGCTCGCCCCAATGCACCAGGACGACCAGGCCCATCCCGAGCAGCGAGAACACCGCGAAGTGAAATGCGGTATAGACCAGAATCGCCCCGAACACGAGGTGGCTGGTGTCGGGAGTCGAGTCGCCGAAGAGCACGACCTGGCCCAGCAGACTCGGCGTCTGGAAGGGGTGGCCGGCGATGGTATCGAGGATCAGGAACCAGGTAGCGACAGCGAGGCCCCCGATGATCCCGACGTCGGTCCCCTCCGCCATGACCGAATGGGAGTTGTCCAGCATGGGTAACCTCCGAAGCGGTGTAGCACCACATTGGGGAACGCATCTCCGGAGCGCAAGACGCGAGAGTCACTTTCTCCGGAGTCACCTCGATGCAGGCTGACCCCTGCACCTGGAGCAAGGACAGTTTCGGAGCAGCTGCTCGAAGGTGTAGATGCCGGTCCCATGTCCATCGCTCCAGTTGACCCGCAGCCCGTAGGCCCCGACCAACTGGAGCGACACCGGCCGGATATCGGCCAGCACCCTGGCCGGATCAAGCAGCGGCCGTCCACTCATCTCCTCGACGCAGCTGGCGCAGGGGCACGCCAGGCGAAGGGAACGAGCAGGAAAGAATCCCACGTGGCCGGCCTCGTCCCACTCGATGAGGAGGCCGTCGTCGCGCCGGTTGATGGCGTGGGGGATGGGGTTCATAGTGGCTATGGGCTATGGGAAAATAGAAACCCCCCGAATCATCGGAGGGTTTCTAGACATCGGAGTAGCCAATAGCCCACAGCCGATAGCGAATAGCCTCTTAAGCAACCAGATCCCGCAGCCGCTCTCCGGTCTCGCCTTCGCGCAGGCGGAGGAGGGCGCGGTCCCGCAGCTGACGGATCCGCTCACGGGTAACCCCCATCATGCGGCCGATCTCCTCGAGCGTACGGCTGTTGCCGTCGTCCAGCCCAAAGTAGAGCCGAAGCACCTTGGCGTCCCGCGGCGGGAGCGCGGCAAGGGCCGCCTCGATATCCCGCGTCTGGCTGTTGGCCATGGTCGTCATGTCGGTGCTTTCCTGCTCGCCGCTGGTGAAGCGTTCGATCCGCTCGTTGCCTTCGCCGTCCCTGGTGGGATGGTCGAGCCGAACCGCCTCGGAATTGAGGGCGCTGAGGGAACGCACCGCCTCGACGGTCAGTCCAGTTGCGCGAGCCAGCTCCTCGGTGGTCGGCATCCGGCCCAGCCGATCCTTGAGCAGGGTCGTGGTCCGACCGAGCCGGCTGAGATCCGCGGTGCGGTTGAGCGGTACCCGGACCGGACGGCCATGCCGCGCGATGGCGGCCTGCACCGCCTGACGGATCCACCAGACTGCATAGGAAATGAACTTGACGCCGCGATCGGGATCGAACTTCCGGGCCGCGGTCATGAGGCCGAGGTTCCCCTCGCCGATCAAGTCCACCAGGGGTACCCCACGATTCTGGAACTTCTTGGCCACGGAGACCACAAAGCGCACATTGTGGCGAGCCAGCCTTTCCTGGGCCGTCACATTGCCTTTGAACGCCTTGCGGGCGAGCTCCATCTCCTCCTCGCGATTGAGGAGGGGAACCCGGCTGATCTCGTCCAGGTACAGATCGAGACTCTCGCGGCCCTCATCGATTGCACGAGCGATCTGCGCCGGTCGCACCGGGCGACGCTTGCTACGTGCCTTGATTGTCACGCTTCTAGCCTCCTATGGGACTCCCGTCCCCTGCCTCGGGTGCCAGCCACGACTGAGGCCGAGCCAAATTTGAGTCGGCCAATATACTACCTAAGATGCGGAAAATCAACACCTTAGGTAAACTATGGCGGGATGGAGAGTTGCGGCGACAATTGACAAACGACAGTTCACCGTGGCTGGAGTGTATGCAACTTTGGCAGTCTTACACCCGGCAGCGCGAATGCAGTGTATCAGGATGAAACAAGCTCCGGGTGAACCAGGAGACCACTACCACTTATTGGCCCGACGGCCCTCCCATTCCCGGCATCTCTTGGGGCTGCTCGGTAATAGACGACTTGGCCCCGTTGCCATGGACAGCCAGCTCCATCTGGTAGTTCTTCCCCACCGACTTCACCAGCGCAAACGGCACGGATGACGCGGTCCAGCTGTCCGAACCGTACTTGGCACTGTGGAAATGCCAGGCCTGGAACCGGCCGGCCGGAACGGTGACCTTTTCCTTGCCGACCAGGCTCACCTCCTTGCAGACGTCGCCCAAGAAGTTCTGCTTGTCCAACTGGCCGCGGATCATCTTCATCATCATGCCGTTCATTTTCATGGCGGGCTTGTCGCCGGCCTTCATGATGATCTCCTGGACCTGGGCCATCTCGGTGGGTGATCCCGGTACCAGCACCTGGTAGGTGAAGGTCTTGTCCTTGTCTGCCCCCACCATCCGGAGCTCCACCCATTTCAGATCGGCCCCGCCGCGCTTCTCGCTCCCGATTACGGCGTAGCGGACCGTATAGGGGTCCTTTCCATTGTAGAGCGCCTTGTACTCGGCCCAGCGTCCGACCCCGGGAAACTTGATCTGCTCGAGGCAATCCTGGGCCCGAACGGCAGGAGCTGCGGCAAGCAGGAGAACCAGCAGAACAGCGGGCGATCGCATGAGGGCCTCAGGGTGAAAGATGAGCGGTCGGCGGGTGCACTGAGAACTCAATGCATGCCACCGCCGGACAGTTGCTTGACCAGATCGCCGACCACGTTCTTGGCGTCTCCGAAGAGCATCCAGGTTCTCTCGGAGAAGTACAGCTCGTTGTCGATGCCGGCGAACCCGGGATTCTTGCTTCGTTTGATGGCGAATACGGTCTTTGCCCGGTCGGCAGCGATAATCGGCATACCGAAGATCGGACTGGTCTTGTCGGTCCGGGCTGCGGGATTGACGACGTCGTTGGCCCCCACCACCAGGGCAACGTCGCACTGGGGCATTTCGGGATTGATCTCGTCCATTTCCACCAGATCGGTGTATGGAATGTTCGCTTCGGCAAGCAGCACGTTCATATGCCCGGGCATCCGGCCCGCAACCGGGTGGATGGCGAACTTCACGGTCACCCCGCGCTTCTTGAGCTGGTCATACAGCTCGCGAACCTTGTGCTGGGCCTGGGCGACGGCCATCCCGTATCCGGGCACGATCACCACCAGGTTAGCCTGCTCCAGAACCTGGGCCGCCCCCTCGATGGTCTCCGATTTGTACGCCTTCTGATCGCCGGCGGAGGTGACCTGCTTGGCCTGGCCAAACGCGCCGAAGAGCACATTGGTGAACGACCGGTTCATTGCCCGGCACATGATGATGGCCAGGATGAGACCACTCGAGCCATCCAGCGCGCCGGCCGTGATCAGCAGCTTGTTGTCCAACACGAAGCCCATGGCCACCGCGGCCAGGCCGGCGTACGAATTGAGGATTGCGATCACCGTCGGCATGTCGGCCCGCCGATGGGTATGATCAGCAGGACCCCGAACACCAAGGCGAGCGCGATGATGACAGGGAAGAGGGCCAGGCCCCATGCGGCGGTAGGATGGAGAACCAGTGCTGTGCCCGCCAGCAAGGCAACCACCAGAAGCCCGAGATTGGTCAGGTTCTGCATTGGGTAGGTGACCGGGCGCTGGGGGATCCACTTGATCTCCTGCAGCTTGCCCGCCGCCATGAGGCTTCCGGTGAACGTCAGGTAGCCGAGCAGAACCTCCACGATGATGGCGACCATCCGGAACGCCGTCAGGTTCTGGGGACCCTCCGACGCCCAGAGGTAGTACTTGGCGGTACCCACCAGGCCGGCGGCGAGGCCGCCGAAGGCATGGGAGAGGGCAGTTCGCTGAGGGACTGCGGTGAGCGGAACTCGGGACAGCGGCACGCCGACCACGAACCCCGCGATGATCGCCAGGACAATCCATCCGTGATGGACCACCTCCGGCTGAGCCCAGGTTGCAATGATCGCGATGGACATCGCGACGACCCCGGCGTACACGGCCTTGCGGGCCGTGGCCGGCGTGTTCATCCAGTGCAGCGCGAAGATGAATAAGACCGTAGCGACGAGGTAAGCGAGCTGGACGATCCCG
Source organism: Gemmatimonadales bacterium (assembly GCA_035936675.1). Taxonomy (GTDB): domain Bacteria; phylum Gemmatimonadota; class Gemmatimonadetes; order Gemmatimonadales; family GWC2-71-9; genus CAVVWJ01. The sequence continues at coordinate 3,948 of DASYVW010000530.1, read as the reverse complement.
TGGCTCATGAGCCGCCGTCCGCTCCCGGCTTACGCTCCGTCTTGAACATCTTCAGCATCCGGTCGGTAATGAGGAAGCCGCTGACGATGTTGGTCATGGACGCGAACAGCGCGATCGCCCCCAGGATCCGTATTCCACGGGGGTAGTCGGCACCGGTCACGATGATCGAGCCGACCACGGCGATGGCCGAGATAGCGTTGGTGATCGACATCAGCGGCGTGTGCAACAGCCGCGACACCCGCCGGACCACCCCCACTCCAACGAAGGAGGCAAGCACGAAGACAAAGAGCATGGACCAGAAGTCGAGCGGCTGCGTCATGTTCCCACCTTCTGCAAGGCATCTAGGGTACGCTGGTGCTTCACCGCGCCTTCGTAGGTGATCACCGAGCCCAGCTGAATGTCGTCGGTGAGGTCCACCTTAAAGGCGTTGTCCTTGGTGAAGGCCTGAATGAAGGCCGTGAGGTTACGGGAGAAGAGGAGGCTCGCGTGCAGGGGCATCGTCGCCGGGAGGTTGAGTGGAGCGAGGATGGTGACTCCCCCGACGCTGACTCGTTCTCCTGGACGGGAGAGCTCGCAATTACCGCCGCCGTCCGCGGCAAGATCCATGATCACCGAGCCTGGCTTCATCGCCCTCACCATGTCAGCGGTGATGAGACGTGGCGCAAAGACGCCACCGATGAGCGCCGTGGTGATCACCGCATCAGACTGGGCGCATTGCGCGGCGAGGAGCTCTCGCTGGCGCAGCCGATCGGCCTCGGTCAGCTCCTTGGCATAGCCACCTCCCGCCGAGGCACCGCCCGCGAGCTCGATACCCACGTATTTCCCGCCCACGCTCTCGATCTGTTCCTTGACCTCGGGCCGCACGTCGGTGGCGAAGACGTTGGCGCCGAGCCGTCGCGCGGTCGCAATGGCCTGCAGTCCGGCAACGCCGGCGCCGATGACGAACACCTTGGCCGGCGGCACTGTGCCGGCGGCGGTCATCAGCATGGGGAAGTACTTGTTCAGCTCGACGGCCGCCAGGAGGGCTCCCTTGTAGCCGGAGATGTTGGCCATCGAGGAGAGCGTATCCATCGATTGGGCGCGGGTAGTGCGGGGAATAGCGTCGGTGGAGAAGGCCGTGATCCGGCGGGCGGCGAGCGCGCGCACCGCCTCGAGATTCCGCAGCGGCATCAGAGAGCCGATGTAGATGGCGCCTTCCCGCATCCAATCGGTCTCGCTTCCCTGCCCGTCCCCGGCACCGGGGGCGTTCACCTTCAGCACCAGGTCGGCCGAGCTCAGCAACGCGGCCGGGTCGCCCCATAGGGTGACCCCGACCTCGCGGTATGCCGAATCCGGAAAGCCGGCCGCATCACCGGCCCCGGCTTCCACCGAGATGCTGTATCCCGCCTGGATCAGCTTCTTACACGACTCAGGTACGAGCGCTACGCGGCGCTCGCCCGCCGAAGTCTCCTTGGGGACTCCGATGCGCATCGGGGATTCCACTCTGAAGTTTGATCGTGCAATCGCAGGGTCACAACTTGATCTTCGGCAACTCGATCCCCGGCGCCAACCCGCGGGTCAGCCGCTGCAGCTCGGCCTTCAGCTGCTTCTCCACCCCGTCGAGCCGCTGCTTCTCGGCCTGAATCCGCTGAGTGGCTTCGGTCTGTACCGCAGCGACCTGTCGCTTCACCGGCTCGACCTTGTCGGCCACGAGACTGTCCACCTTCGCTCGTACCATCTTCTCGGCCTTGGCCACCTCCTCTCCGACAACCGCCTTGAGTTGCTGGGCGATGGCCTTGTCGAGGTTGCTGGAGACCGAAAACTTGGGCGACGCAATGCTTCCACTCAGCTCGGCGACGACCTGTAGATCGTTCAGCCCCGAGACGACCCGCACCACCAGTCGCTCGATATCGTTTAATCGCCGTCCGGCGCTGTCCGCGATCCAGCTGACTTTGTTCGAGCCGATTGCCCAACGCCCCCGCAACTCGGCGCCGGCGTTTCTCATCGAGAACATGAGGCTACTCGACCCGATGCCCGGGTCAACCCGCAACGGGAGACCGGGAAGATCGAATGAAGGCAGCTTGATGCCTTGCAGACGAGCACTGGCAGAATCATGGGTGCGGGCGGTCAGGTGGTTGAGAACCGCGCCGACGTCGATCGAGGCGACCGCCGATCCGGCAGCACGTCGGCTGGCCGTGATCATCGCGGGGCGGCCGTAGAGCGCCGGAGTCGACGTCAGGCCTTGGACGGTGGCGGTGTAGGCCCCCTGGATCGGGCCGGTCCCACCGATCGAGAAATCGAGCTGGCCCTGCTCCAGCAGAAACCGGGGGAGCTCCTTCGGCTTGGGAAACTCGATCGTCTCCCCCGCCGCCCGAAGCCGGTTGGGGCCCGGGGTGGGTCGAGGCAGAAGTCCGGGGGGCATGTACTGCTGAGCCAGCTCGGCCCAATATGCAGCCTGTTTGAAGCGATCGATGCTTACCTTGCCGAAGAGTGCCCCGCCAATCTCGGGAGCGGAGAAGGTCGGCAGCTTGAGCAAGGACTTGGCGAACGCGAAATCCTTCTGCCTGGCCTGGTCGAGACCTTGGACCCCCTGCCCCAGAAACTGCATTGCGGTCTGTGCGTTCCGCTCCAGCGCCTGTATCCGTTTCTTGGCGTTCTCGACCTCCTTCAACGTCTGCTGGACCGACTGGATAGCCTGTCGGGTGCCATCGAGGCCGAGCTTCTTCGGATCGGTGCCGCCGAGCCGCTGGGCCAGTGCGCGGGCTGAGTCGAGCGTTGATTCGATATTCAGCTGCTGAAATCCCTGCTCCAGCCCCTTCCGGACCGAGTCGGTGCGGGCGAGAAGCGACTGGGCTTCCCGGATGGTGGTGAGCTGGGTGGGATCCAGCGCAAGCTGGCGAATGGTATCGATCGGTGTGAGCGACAGCAGCGGCACATCGAACTGCTTGGCCCATTGGCTCACCGCCCGGTAGACCTGGGGCGCAAAGCCCTTACCGCTGGGGGGCCGCGCCGGCTTTTTCCGCGCCGTAGCGAAGCGCATCCCATGCAGGCTCAAGTTTTCGATGACGATTTTCTTCTCGGCCAGCGCGGCCGGATTGAGCTTGAGCCGGATCTGGTCGGCTTCGATGAGGTTGCGGGTGAGCACGAAGGGATCGGCGATCTGGAGGGCGCGCAGCTCGACCGAAGCCTGCCGGGGCAGCAGATCGAGCTTCCCGACATCCACCTCGGTGCCGAGCAGCTCGCTGCTCGCTTCCTCGGTCGTCTGCCGGGCCACCGGCTCGGCGAAGATCCACACCAGGACGCCAAGCAGGATGAAGAGCAAGAGCAGCGGCCCAATCGCCTTCCAGCGAAAAATCTTGACCTTCATGGCCGGAAGATCTTGTAAACGTTGTAGACCTGGGAGGCGGTGAGCGCCTTGTAGGCCTTCGATTGCCGGACTCGCTCACCGATCGTTGCCCGGTACTTCGCCACGCCGTATCGGGCCGCGAAGAAGATCGGGACGGCCAGCAGCAGCCAGCTGACGAAGCTCCCGAGAACGATGGTGTTGTTGAAGTCGGTATAGGGCAGGATCGGGGTGTTGGTCCAGTCGGTCCAGACCGGTTTCAGCGACGGCGCCGTGAGCAGGCTCAGGCCGACCTTATCGAACACCGGATCCAGGAGAAATCCGACCGGCACAAACAGCATCCAACCAAGCATGCCTCCACCGAACGACACATTCAGCAGCACCAGCAGGGAAAAGATGGCCAGGTTATGCAGGCTCAACAGGGGGGTGAGCCCGAGCGCGGAGCCGAGAGCCATCCCGGCTGCTACCTGCCCTGGCGTCCCCGCGGAGTGCAGCGTCTTGATGAGGGACTGGATGAGCTTGAGGAGCGCGAGCATGGGGGGAAGGTAGAAGAGCCTGGAGCCTGGAGCTAGCTCCCGACTGATCCCCGTGTTAACATCGACCAAACTATGCCACGTCATCGCCGG
>DASYVW010000529.1:0-4265 GCA_035936675.1 Gemmatimonadales bacterium | reverse complement strand
GATGCTAAATAGCCGGAATGACGAAGGGGCCGGATGCTGTTTCAAGCATCGGCCCCTCGTTACTCTCAGGGTGACAGGCCTTTGTTTTCTGCTTCCCCGCCTCCCCGCTTCCCCGCCGCTATGATGCCAGCGAGCTCGCAGAGACCTCGGCCTTGAGCCGCTTCAATGCTTGGCTTCGAATCTGGGAGATCCGCGACTCGCTCACTTGCAGTATCTCGCCGACCTGCCGCAGGTTCAGCTCCTCGTAGTAGTACAGAGCGAGCACCCGGCGCTGCTGCTCGGGCAGGCGGGAGATCAACTGCTGCAGCTGAGTGACGTGCTCGGATTCCACCAGACGCTGGGGCGCCGAGGTGGCGGAGGGGTCGGCGTGGTTCTCGGCATCCCGAGACATGCGGCGTCCCTTCACGGGGCGTGGCGTATCGGCCTCGGCGTAGCTCCCTACCGCATCCTTCCACTTCCAGTACGTGGCCACGTCGATCTCCAGCCGGTCCGCCACTTCTTTCGCGGTCGGCGCGCGGCCAAGCTCGCCTTCCAGTGTGGCGGCAACGGAGTCGATTCTCCTCCGCTTCACCCGCACCGAGCGGGGCGTCGAATCGCGGCTTCTCAGGTCATCGAGAATTGCGCCCCGTATACGAAGCACGGCGTAGGTGCTGAAGGCGAGACCGCGGGACAGGTCGAAGCTGTCCAGCGCCTTCATCAGGCCCAGGGCGCCGGCGCTGACTAGCTCTCCCAATTCGACGGTCGGAATCCGGCGGGATACTTCACGGGCCACGTGATGCACCAAGCCGAGATGGCGGGTGAGGAGCTGCGCCCGCGCGTCTGGGTCGCCCTTCGAGCGATACCGCGCCCAGAGCAGATCGGTGCGGTCGTCGGTCGCGGCGATGGGGGTGGCGGTCAACGGAGGTGCCCCGCGTGCGTGGTGGTAAAGGACATCTCGCATCCGGGTTCGAAGTGTGGTTGGGGGCGGGGCGCTCGGAGCAACCCAGGTGGTTCGTAGGGCTACGGCCAGCGCCCCCGCGTCTGGAGGGAGGTATGGGCAACGCCTGTACCATCTAGTATTTGGGGGTCGGAGCTGAATGGTGCTGACACTTGCATGGCCATGCTATCACGCGTGCATTTAGGCACTTATACCTGGCGTAGTGGCCCCATTAGGAGCGCTAATGAGTGCGGCATGACAATTTTTTATAGGGTAGGCCAGCCCGGGGTCGGGCTGAGACGGCCAGAGTTGTCGGCAAGATGCTAGGCTAGAGCACGGGCTCCCTGCCCTGCTCATCACCCACGAACACCAGGGCACTGCCCCGCGCCACAACCGCGGTAAGAGCCCGAACGACCGCTGGTGCCAGCACGGTTTCGGTGAGCTCCTGCATGCGTTCAACGGCCAGTTCTGGGGTCAACTGCTCCCGATAGGGTCGAGCGGTGGTGAGCGCGTCGTAGATCTCGGCGGCTCCGATGAGTCGGGCTCCCCAGGGGATCGATTCCCCGGCCAGTCCGTCCGGGTACCCCTTGCCATCCCAGCGCTCGTGGTGGCCGCGGACGAAGGTGGCCGCATGGCTCAGGTGCGGCAGTGGGGCCAGGATCTGGGCGCCTACAATCGGGTGTCGCTTGACCAGCTCGAACTCTGCCGGCGAGAGCGAGCCTTTCTTGGACTGGAGGCCCTCGGGAACGCAGATCATCCCGATGTCGTGGAGGCGGCCCGCCTGGCGCACTTGCTCCACCTCTTCGTCGGTCCGGCCGCTCTCCGCGGCGATCGAGGCGGCAAGCTGAGCCACCCTCAGGGAGTGGCCGGCGAACCAGGAATCCTGCGCCTCGCTGACCTTGACAAGAGCCTCGAGAGTGGCCACGCCGAGCCCTGCGACCGTGACCCGCTCCTGCGCCAGATCGGCGGCGAGTCTCACCACTTCTTCCTTGAGGATCCGGGACGACCCACGCTCCAGGATCAGCTCGGCACGCCGCCGGAGCGCGCGCTGCACCGAGGCCTCGAGCTGAGTGAGGTCGAGCGGCTTTGGGAGATAGTCCATGGCGCCGTACTGGAGGTACCGTACGGCGTCCCCAACATCGGCGATCGCGCTGAGCACAACCGCGGCGAGATGAGGGTCGCGCTTGAAGGACAGTGACAGGAGCTCGCCCGTGCTGGTGGCAAACAGCCGGGAATCCGCCAGCATGCAGGCGATCTTCTGTCGCGCGAGGATCTCGAGTGCCTCGTCGCCGGAGCTCGCCGACACCACCTCGTATCCACGCCGCCTCAGATGTGCCTCGATGGAGTCACGAGCCGACGGCTGATCGTCGACGACCAGGATACGATCAGGCACTCGCTTCGACAGCATGGATCTCCTCTGGGAACCTGGTGCCGGGAGGCAGGGGGAAACGAGAGAAGGATCGGCTCGGGCGGGTATTTCTTGAGTGGCACCGGGGTGGCGCACACAGGGGCTGGCCGGCTTGGTGACGACTGGTTACTATCCGGTCACCGATGTCGATCGGCGTCACCGTTTAACGCCTCTGCGCATGAGTCGCCCACGCACCGCGTAAAGATTCGGGTGCCATGGGCCGAAAACTCACTGGCAGATCACCACCTAACGGGTTGCCCCCATACGCGCCGGCGTCGCGCGCCCGTGTTCGGAGAGGACGAGCGTGCCGAAACCCGATGACTCCCAAGCTACCGTAACCCTCGAGCCTAGCCGGCGTCGGCTGATCCTCGAGCGGCTGCACGGCGACTTCTACGGTGAAGCCGTCCCGGCGGAGCGGATCGCCACTGCGGTGCTGGCCGCGCTACGCGACCTCGACAAAGGTCCTGCCTTCCCCTATTGACTCGAGCCCGGACCCATACGGCCGTGAGCTCGCAGCGATTTACCCAAGTAGACGCCTTCACCGACCGCCCGTTTGCCGGCAACCCTGCAGCGGTGTGCCTGCTCCCTTCCCCGCGCGACTCCAAGTGGATGCAGCATGTGGCCCAGGAGATGAACCTGGCCGAAACCGCCTTCCTGGTGCGGCGGGCCGACGGGTTCGACCTCCGCTGGTTCACGCCGGCGCTCGAGGTGGATCTCTGCGGCCATGCGACACTGGCCAGCGCGCATGTGCTCTGGGAGGAGGGGCACCTCCCTGCCTCGCAGCCTGCGCGGTTCCACACCCGGAGCGGCGTGCTCACCGCCTCACGCAGCGGCGAGATGATCTGGCTCGACTTCCCCGCGACGCCGAGTCATCCGGCCGATGCGCCATCCGAGCTCCGCAGTGGAATTGGAGCCCCCATGCTGTACGTGGGCCGCACTTCGTTCGACTACCTGGTGGAGCTCGAGTCAGAGTCTCACCTACGCTCGCTCGCTCCCGACCTGGCCGCGCTGACCCGGCTCGGCACCCGCGGTGTCATCGTCACAGCCCGCTCCACCGATCCAGCCTACGACTTCGTCTCCCGGTTCTTTGCCCCGGGTTCCGGCATAGCGGAGGACCCCGTCACCGGCTCCGCGCATTGCGCCCTCGGTCCGTTCTGGGCAGCCCGCCTGGGTAAGAAGGAGCTGGTTGGGTATCAGGCATCGGCGCGGGGCGGCGCCGTCCGGGTGCGTCTCGAGGACGACCGGGCTCACCTCGGCGGGCACGCGGTGACCGTGCTGCGCGGGGAGCTGCTCCACTGACCGCCGCCGGGATGAATCCATTGGAGGCGTTCGAGATCCTCGATCTCCGGGTCGGCCGGATTCTTCGGGCCGAGCCGAACGAGCGTGCCCGGAAGCCGTCGTACAAGCTGTGGATCGACTTCGGGCCGTTAGGGGAGAAGACCTCGAGCGCGCAGCTGGCCGCTCTCTATCGGGCGGACGAGCTGGTCGGGCGGCTGGTGATCGCGGCGATCAATCTGGGGAGCCGGAACATCGCCGGCTTCGGGTCGGAGGTCCTGGTGCTTGGGGTACCGAGCGCGGCGGGGGACGTGGTCCTGCTGGATGTCGAGCGGGAAGTGCCGCTGGGTGGGCGGGTTTGTTGAAGTCACGAGTCAAGAGTCACGAGACTGGCATAGCTCTCGACTCGCGACTCGCGACTACTGACGCGTCGAATCCAGGGCCGGCCGGACAACCAGGCCCGTCACGGCGCCATCCTTGGCCAAGCTCCACTCGATCAGCATCCGGTGGCTCGACTTATTGAAGGATGCGCTGCGGGTGTAGACCCGGTACGGATCGGCATTCTCCACCCGCTCGTCCACCTTGCCGCGCTCGGTGCCGAGCCGGCGCACCGCACGGCTAGCGAAGCTGGCGAGGTCGGCGACGCTGCCGAAGGTCTGCTGCATC
>DASYVW010000528.1:0-3005 GCA_035936675.1 Gemmatimonadales bacterium | reverse complement strand
CGCAGCAGCTGATCGCCCACCTCATGCCCCAGCGTGTCGTTGATCCGGCTGAAGTGGTCGAGATCGATAAAGAACGCGGCCACCAGGCGCTGGTTCCGGCTGGCCTGTTCTAGCGCGTAGGCCAGGCGCTCCTTGTAGGAGAGCCGGTTCGGCAAGCCGGTGAGGCTGTCGTAGTAGGCCAGCTCACGGACCTGATCCAGCATTCGCGCGTTGGCCAGCGCCACGGCAGCCTGGTCGGCAAGCCGCCGCATCTGCTCCCGATCTTCGTCGCTGGGGACCAGATCGAACCGTTCGCCAAGCGCGATCACTCCCGATAGCTGGCGCTGATAGGAGAGGGGCAGCACCACGAACGACTTGGCGCCAAGCTCCGTCATCGGTTCCAGGTATGGGGGCACACTGTCTTCTCCCCTGATCTCGAGCACCCCGGGGCCGGTCAGGAGCGACTGGACGTCGGAGGGCCGGAAACCGATGCGGGCCACCAGACGCTTGCCGCCGTTCTCGTAGTCCTGGATCGAGCTGATCAGAGACTTGGCCCCGTCGGGCACACCCAGGGTGACGCTGACGACGCTGCAGGGGAAGACATCCCGGATGCGCGCCAGGATCGTATCGACGATCGCCGTCGCGTCCGTCGCCGACAGTACCGCGCGATCGATCTCGGCCGCCGTCGCAAGGGCGTTGAACTGACGGCCGAGCTGGTCGGCCATGGTGTTGAAGGACGCGGCGAGCTGTTCGAACTCGTCGCCGCTGTTCACAATCACCCGGCTGGTGAAGTCCCGTTGCGCGATGCGCTGGGTGGTTTTCTGGAGCTCTTCCAGCGGGAGTACGCTGCGCCGGATCTGGCTTACGCTGAGCAGCAGCACCGCCAGGCTGGAGAGCGCCACCACGACAAGGAACGTATAGGTGAACTCCGCCATCGGCTCGAGCACCTTCTCCTTGGACTCGCTGAGCACCAGCGTCCAGGTCGGTGCGGCAAACGCCTCGTACAGCGCGATTTTGCTCGAGGCCGAGAGGTACGACCGGCCGGCAGGGTCGGCCACCGTGCTGTCCAACAGCGCTCGGGTGGACTGGGTACCGTTCCAGCCGGTAATCACCGCCTTGGAGGAGCTGAAGAGGACGTGCGCTGAGTCGTCCACAACCGCCACCCGGGTTGTCGCGGAGGGCATGCTCACGTCCAGAGTGCCCCAGAGGTATTCCGGGCTGACCTCTCCGACAAACGTGCCGCGAATCTCGCCCCGCCGCACCAGGCGGCGCAGGAGATAGATCCGGGAAGGTTCTCCCTTGCGGTGTACGGTGGCGATGAGCGGCAACCCGAGCCTCAGATCCGAGCTGTCGCGCGGCGTCAACGTTGGGTTTTGCGACAACCGCCCGAAGATTTCGATGCTTTTCCGATCGTCTCCCACGAACTCGAGGGCAACGAAGCGCTGGCGCGCGAGCAGGTCCAGCCCAGCGATGAGTGCCCGGCTGGCTTCGATCAGGGCGGCGCGCGAGGCGGCATTGGGGCTGGTTGATGGCTTGGGACCCCGCTCCAGCACGATGCCGCCCATGGCCACACGACCATCCAGGTCCCCGGTCTGGGTCTGATTGCCCGATCTGTGATGAGGGCGTCGGACCGGCCTGCGTACGGCCTTGGGGATGCGCTTGGCGGCGTCGAGCTGAAGTATGGCTTGGGGTGTGATGCTCTTGAGGGTGGCGTCGAGTAACAGCAGACGCTCGAAAATGGCCTGGCCCAGGGCACGATCCGCCTGCTGAAGCCTGGCTTCGCTCTGCCGGTAGAGCTGCTGCTTCACATGACGGTAAGACAGTGCAGCCAGCACTGCCATCGGGACCAAAGCGCAACCCACGAACAGCACAAGTAACCGGCGCCCAAACCTGCTTCGTAGCGGCGCAGACAGAAAAGGCACAATTGAGCCCGGGCGTGGGGGTATACGGTTCCTGCGACCGTCGTCGCAGCCCCACGTAACGAGCAAGTGTTATGCCCTGTAGAATCGACGCTAAGCTTTGAGCTTACGGGACTTAGCTACTGTTGGAACGGAAGAAATCGCCCCGGTATCACGCGTTTCGCGAACCGCCCATTCCAGAGCCAGGCGGAACCGGCGCACCCGGTTCTCCGAAACCCGCCCCTGCCTGCCCCCGCTGCAGGCCGCACCCCGGACGCCTACCACATCAGGTTGTGCCCGCCAAACGAGAGCCAGGTCCTCGGGCCGGAGACTCCCGGCCAGGGCCGCAAGGAGGCCGGCTTGGCGGGCTACGGCAACCCAGTCCACAAGGGCGCCGAAAGGAACCCACTCCAGCAAGCCCCGACCGTCCTTGCCGTGAGTATCGAGGAGGACGCCCGCAGCACCTGTCGCCTTCGCGAGTGAAGGGATCAGCGCCGGCGGAACCGTCCGCGCCCGTTCGGGATCCGCGTAGGCGACGGCCACGATGCGGGGAGAGGCGGCCATTCCGCTGGTGGCCGAGACCGCGATCTCAATCAGGAGCCCTACCTGATCCGGAGATCGCACGCCGGCAAAACCCAACTTCAGGTACGTGGGCGCCGTCCTCTGTGGGAGCTCGAGCCCATGGACAGCGGCAAGCACCTCCTCCGGCCGGGTCACGTCCCCGAGTGCGACACTGACCCCACAATCGTCTGGGACACGCTGGAGAATCCGGCTCAAGACGTCGCGATCCACGGCTCCCAACGAGCCCCGGTCGGGTTCCTTCGCATCGATGATGTCGGCTCCCCCGGCGAGCGCCGGTCCCACTTCATCCGCCGACCGCACACTCACCAGCAGCTGCAACCGATGCTCCCTTGTGAGATGCTAACGCGCTGATATGTTAGGATTTAAGAACTTACCACGAGCCGGTGCCGGAGGGGAGGCGGGCGGGAGTGCTGGAGCGGAAGATCGTGCTGGTCACCGGAGCATCGAGTGGGATCGGCCGCGCCATCGCGCTCAGCTGTGCGCGAGCCGGGGCAGACCTCGCAATCACCTACCGGAAAAACCAGGCCGGTGCCGAAGCCACCGCAC
>DASYVW010000527.1:0-3064 GCA_035936675.1 Gemmatimonadales bacterium | reverse complement strand
GGGCCTCCGCTGCGGTCAGGCGCTCACGGTCACGCTCCCGGGCATGGTGCTCGCGCCGCTCGTGCTCGAGGCGCCGGCGCTCCCGTTTGGCGGGCTTCATTCCGCCCGCACACCCTGCTCGACCAGACGCCGGGCGAAGTCGTGAATGTCGGTCACGTGAAAGCTCACGATGCCGCCGCCGACCGTCACATCGCCCGGGTGAGCCCTTCTGATGGCGCGGACCAGCGCGGCCGTCACCTCCGGGGCCCCGGTAGCACCAGCGGTAGTTGTGTCAGTGATATTCGGTGCCACTCGGTGTCACTCGGTGCCAGAGTGATCGTGAGGCGGGGCAACGCTTTCGCTCGTAAGTGCTGGCGGGACAACAGGGCGCGGAGAGGGCTCTCCCGCCTTCAAAGTCTTGCACGAAATGAGCATAGGTCATGTACAGCCCGCTCGGCGGAACCGGCGCCCCGCCGCCGCCGCCACCACCGCCACACGAGATGGTGCACGTCGCCGCGGCAATCTCGTACGGGTGAGCGAAATCGGTCTCTACCGGCACAACAGCCAGTATGGGAGTGCTGGGTGGCGCATCGGGGCTCAGGTCGTGCCGCCGGCCGGAGACATCATACGCGACGGGTGCCTCGCGATCCTCGCGGGCACTGGCGACCAGAAGCCCTGGACCTCCAGTCCACGCTGCCCGATGGGCCGGTACCGGGAAATAGATCTCGAGTGGGATGGCCTGGTTGGCATCCGCTTCGACGGTCGATTCAGCCGTGCCGCTGAGCCTCGCGACCTCTTTCAGCGCGCGGCGATTCGAGGCGCGGAGGAAGCTCTGTAGCTGGAGCTTGTGCTCGGTGAAGGGGGACTGCTCCAGCTGGACTTTGAGGCTGGCACGGAAGGCTGGATCGGCGAGGGCGAGCGCGAGGCGACGAGCCAGGCGGTCCATAGTGGCGCGCTCGATGGCGCGCCGGGCATTGGGCGACACCACCGAAGGCAGAGGAGCTGTTTCTTCATTGGCAGTTGGCGCTGGACGGTCGCACGCGGCAAGAGCTGCCGCCAGCGCGAGCACGGGGAGGCGGATCCTGCGAGACATGGCTCCTCCTTGGAAATGATCATGAGCGCTGACGGCAGCGCGGGCCGACGGCGACGCCAAGGTAGGAACCGGATCAGTGCGATTGAGGACCTGCGTTACGCGGAAGGGGACGAAAAGGCGGGCGGGTCAGGCTCTCGTGAGGGATGAAGGTTGCGACGGGGACAGTTGCGCGAAGACAACCAGGACCGCGTAGTCGTGGTCGTCACATGCAGCCGCCATGACCTCCAGACAGGAGTGGGTCCCGGTCTTGTGTCGAAAGAGGGCGCCCTGTGGTCCGCAGCAGGCCGAGGCAAGCATGCGCGCCTGCTCTTCGGGGCTGGCGAACACACCGAGGACTCCGCCGACCCGCTGCAACTCGGCAGGTGATTCGTAGCCCAGCATTCTGGCAAACGGGCGGTTGGCCGTGAGGAGGGTGCCGTCCCGGCGAAACAGGCAGAGGCCCGCAGGGGCGTTATCGATGAGGGTATGGAGCAACGTCATCGCGGCGCGCAACGCGTCCTCGACCCGGCGCCGGGCGGTCATGGCGTCCTTGAGATCGAGGACCTGCTTGCGCAGGCCGGTCACCTCATGGACCAGCTCCTGCTTCGGACGGTGTTCGTCGCGCATCACAAGATGAAGGACGGCGGGCTGCACCCGTCTTGCACCCCGATGTCAGACTGAAACGGCTGCCCGGGCTGCCTCGAGCGCCCGTTCGACGCCGTCGGGTGGGATGTCGAGGTGGGTGACCCCGCGCACGGTGGTGGGGCCGAGCACGCTGAATCGGACGCCGTGAGAGGCGAGGGTGCGCGATCCGAAAGCCTCGCCGGTGATGCCGCTCGAGCGCACATCGAAGATCACGATGTTGGTCTCCACCCGCTCCGGGTCGATGGCGACTCCGGGGATTGCGGCCAGGCCCGTGGCAAGCTGGCGCGCCCGCTCGTGATCTTCCGCCAGCCGGTCCACGTGGTGTTGCAGCGCGTACAGGCCGCCCGCTGCCATGATGCCGGCTTGCCGCATGGCGCCCCCGAACCGCTGTTTGAAGCGCCACGCATCGGTGATGAACGCCGAGCTGCCGGCAAGCACCGCCCCCATCGGGGCGCCCAATCCCTTGCTGAGGTCGATCCACACGGAATCGAACGGAGCGGCAAAGGACCGGGCCGACGTGCCACTCGCCACGACCGCGTTGAGGAGGCGGGCTCCGTCCATGTGGGTGATCAGATCCGCGGCGTGGGCGGTTTCACACACCGCCTCGATCTGGCGCAGCGGCCAGCACACTCCGCCGGCGACATTGCTGGTCTGTTCGACTGACACCGCCCGAGTTCGCGGCATGAAGTACGCCGCCGGCCGGATCGCATCTCGCACCTGCTCCGCAGTATAGAGGCCGCGAGGCCCGGTCAGCGGGCGCAGCACGGCACCCACCATCGCCGCCGGTCCCCCTACCTCATACAACAAGGGATGGCCGAACTCCTGGAGCAGGATCTCATCACCGGCGCGGCAGTGGACCGCGAACGCAACCTGGTTGCACATCGTTCCGGAAGGCAGAAAGAGTGCCGCCTCCTTGCCGAGGAGCTCGGCCACGGTTTCCTGGAGCAAATTGACGGTGGGATCTTCTCGAAGCTGCTCGTCCCCGACTTCCGCTTCACACATGAACCGGCGCATGGCCGCCGTAGGACGGGTGACGGTGTCGCTGAACAGGTCGACCGCTACCACTCCATCCTCTCGACGGTGCGCAGGGCCATCCGCAGTGGGATAATGGTTGCGGCAATGCAGGTCACCACGACTATCGCGCCGGCGGCCACCAGCTCGGCGGTAGTGTGTCCGGAGGGGTAGGAGAATTGGTTGATCCGGAGCCGGGCCGCAACCGGACCCGCCTGAACCATGATGATTGCGGCGAGCAGGCTCAGACTGCTCATCATATAGACCAGCCCGCCGAAGCTGGTGGGAATCTGGGCTGCGTTCTCCGTGCCGAACTGAGGATAGAGGGCGCCGAAAGACAGCGCCAACGCGCTGGCT
>DASYVW010000526.1:0-3014 GCA_035936675.1 Gemmatimonadales bacterium | reverse complement strand
AGCAACGCGATCAAGGACTTCGGCTACGGCGGCACCTACACCACCGTCTATCCCGTCAAGGTGAACCAGCAGCGTCACGTGGTGCAGGAGATCGTCGAGTTCGGCGCGCCCCACGGTGTGGGGCTCGAGTGCGGCAGCAAGCCGGAGCTCCAGGCCATTCTGGGACTCAACGAGGGCACCAACCACCTCATCGTGTGCAATGGGTACAAGGATGAGGAGTTCATGCGCCTGGCGCTCATGGGCCAGAAGCTGGGCCACAAGGTGATGATCGTGCTGGAGCAGCTCAGCGAGCTGGAGGTGCTGCTCAAGGCTGCGGACGACATGAACGTGCAGCCGACGGCCGGCGTGCGGATCAAGCTTGCCACCGAGGGATCGGGACGGTGGGCCAAGAGTGGCGGGGAACGGTCGAAATTCGGGCTCGACTCGGTCGAGCTGATGAAGCTGCTCGATCGGCTCGACCGGATGGGCCGGAAGGACATCCTGAAGCTGGTCCACTTCCATCTGGGCAGTCAGATCACCGACATCCGGCATGTAAAGGCGGGGCTGGAGGAGATCGGGCGCTACTACGTCGAGCTGCGGAACATGGGCTTCGACATCACCCACGTGGACGTCGGCGGCGGGCTCGGCGTGGACTACGAGGGCTCGCGCTCCACCAGGCCTGCCAGCGTCAACTACTCCATGCGGGAGTACGCCAACGATGTCGTCTATACCCTCGGCGCGGTCTGCCGCAACGAGGATCTCCCGATGCCGCACATCATCTCGGAGTCGGGCCGGGCCATCACGGCGCACCACTCGCTCCTGCTCATCAACGTCATCGACGTGGAATCACAGATCGAGCCGGTGGCGCCCAAGCTCCGGGAGGAGCCCCATCCGTTGCTGGTGGAGATGGCGGAGAATCTCGAGGGACTGACGCAGGACCGGATCGAGGAAGTCTTTCACGACGTGGTGTTCGCCAAGGAGCGAGCCCAGGAGTACTTCGCCAGCGGGGTGTTCTCGCTGCGCGACAAGGCCGACGCGGACCAGTTCTATCTGGTCACGCTGAACGCCCTCTCCAGTGCCATGGGCGACGACAAGACCTCATTTCCCGAGATCGTGACCCACATCGAGTCGGCGCTGGTGGATCGGTACTTCTGCAACTTCTCGGTCTTCCAGTCTCTGCCGGACAACTGGGCCATCGACCAGCTCTTCCCCATCATGCCGATCCACCGGCTGAACGAGCCTCCCACCCGTCGGGGCACGCTGCAGGACGTGACCTGCGACTCGGACGGCGTGATCGACCGCTTCACCGGCGGCAGGAAGGGCAAGCCCTCCCTCGAGCTGCATCCGGTGGAGGACGGGCAGCCCTACATCCTGGGCATCTTCCTGACCGGCGCCTACCAGGAGATCCTTGGCGATCTGCACAATCTCTTCGGCGACACCAACGCGGTGCACGTGCGGCTGACCGAGCAGGGCTACGAGATCACCGACCTGGTTCACGGCGATACGGTGACCGAGGTCCTCAACTACGTGCAGTTTCATGCCCCCGATCTCCTGGCCACCTTTCGTCGCAAGGTGAGCAACGCGAAAGATCTCACGCGTCAGGAGGCGAACGGCTTCATCGCGGATTTTGTCGCTGGACTAGAGGGCTACACTTACCTGGAAGGCGACGTTCCGGTCGAGGAGAAGGTGTAGGGGGGCTTTTCCGTATACGGAGTGTCCGCGGTCCGGAGAGCCTGTCCTGAGCGCAGCGAAGGAACCGCGCCAATTCAAGAGCCCGGCCCGTAAGGGCCGGGTGGGCCGCCGGCCCAAACGAATAAACCAGGCCCGCCCAACGGGCGGGCGTGTTGGCCAACAATGCCCCGAGGACGACAATAATCGCTGGGCCGCCATACGATACGGTCACCCACGCCCCGGCCAACCCCAATACGCCCGCATTCGCGGGCTTTGTTCGTTTATATGGGCGTGGACGCCCACCCGGCCCTTACGGGCCGGGCTCTTGAATTGGCGCGGTTCCTTCGCTGCGCTCAGGACAGGCTCTCCGGACCGCGGGCACTCCGAAAACCGAGGAGCGCCGAGTTCCCGCAGCTTATGCGGTTTCTTATCTAGTGCTTATTCGCTCACCCTCTCCACTCAACCGTTCGCCGCGTTCTTCGAGGGGTATAAACGACCGCTCCTCCGACCCGGTGTAGATCTGCCGGGGACGGGCGATCTTCTGGTCCTTGTCGAGCAGCATCTCCTCCCACTGGGCCAGCCAACCCGGAGTCCGCCCGATGGCGAACAACACGGTGAAGTAGTCGGTGGGATACCCCATGGCCTGGTAGATCAGTCCCGAGTAGAAGTCCACGTTGGGATACAGTTTGCGCTTGATGAAGTATTCGTCTTCGAGCGCGATCCTCTCCAGCTCCAGCGCAATCTCCAGCTTGGGATTCAGGCCGGTCTGCTGGAAGACATCATACGCCACCTTCTTGATCAGCTTGGCTCGCGGGTCGTACGACTTGTATACCCGATGCCCGAAGCCCATCAGCCGTCCCGTGCCGGTTTTCACCTTCTCGATGAAGGCCGGGATGTTCTTCTTGTCGCCGATCTCGTCCAGCATCTGGAGCACCGCCTCGTTGGCCCCGCCGTGGAGCGGACCATATAGGGCAGCGATGCCGGCGCTCACGGCGGAGAACGGGTCCACGTGCGAGGAGCCCACGGCCCGCACGGCACTGGTGGAGCAGTTCTGCTCGTGATCGGCGTGGAGAATCAGGAGAATCTCGAGAGCCCGCTGGAGCACCTTGTTTGGCTGGTGCCGGCCCCCGATGCTGAACGTCATGTTCACGAAGTTCCCGATGTAATCCAGATCGTTCCGGGGGAATTCGTAGGGCAGGCCGCGAGAGTGCCGGAACGCGAAGGCGGCGATGGTGGGAAGCTTGGCCAGCAGTCGCACCCGCTGGAGGTAGCGGTTGGCCGGATCATGGATGCTCTTGGCGTCGGGATAGAACGTGGACAGCGCCCCGACCACGCCGAGCAGCATGCCCATGGGGTGGGCGTCG
>DASYVW010000525.1:0-6720 GCA_035936675.1 Gemmatimonadales bacterium | reverse complement strand
GCAGGTACTTTCCGTCCGCGCCGCTCTCGATTGCCTCCAACCTGGCCTCGAGGGCCCGTTCCGCGGCCTGCTGGATGTCGAGGTCGAGGCTGGTGTAGATCCGGTAGCCGGAGGTGTAGAGCTCGCGTCCGAAGCGGGCTTCGAGCTGCTGCCGCACGTACTCTACGAAGTATTCGGCCACCCCACTGAAGTCCGAGTGGGACGAGAGCTGTAGCGGGTACGCCTTCCAACGCTCTGCCTCCTCGGCGTTCAGCAGGTCGTTGTCCCGAAGCAGATTGAGCACCGTATTGCGGCGCTGAATGTTGAGGTTCGGGTTGCGGCGTGGATTGTATCGCGACGGGGCCTTCGGGATGGCGGCGAGGGTTGCAGCCTCCGCCACGTTGAGATCACGGACCGACTTGCCGAAATAGCGCTGGGAAGCCGCCTCCACGCCGTATGCGCCGTTTCCCAGCGGGATCTGATTCAGGTAGATCTCGAGGATTTTGTCCTTGGGGTACTTCCGCTCGATCTCCAGCGCGACGTGCGCCTCGCGTAGCTTGCGCCGGAGCGACTTGTCCCGTCCGCTGATGTCCTCGTCCCAGATGTTCCGAGCGAGCTGCATCGTGATGGTCGAGAATCCTTCGGCAAAGCGGAGGGCGAAGACGTTCGTGCGGATCGCGCCGAAGACACGATACCAGTCGATACCGTGGTGCTTGTAGAAGCGTTTGTCCTCGGTGGCGATGAACGCGGCCTTCACATACGGCGACATCTCCCCCAGCGGAATGACCGTGCGGCGCTCCAGCCCCAGATCGGTGATCAGCCGGCCGTCGGCCGCGTAGACCTTGGAGGCCTGGCTGGGGTCGTACCCGCCCAGCTCCTCGATCGAGGGACAGGTATTCCCGGCGCACGCCCGGCTCCAGGCCGCCGCAAGAAAGGCCAGCCCAAAGGCAAGCGTTGCGAGCAGACCGACCAGAATGTTGCGCCGTGCGCGAGGCGAGAGCCGGACGCGCTTCACTGCGGGATCCAGCGGGAGGGCCATGTTCGCAAGCTAGCCGATTGCGAGGCTCGATGGTAGCATTGGCGGCTATGAATGTAGTGCTCAAGACTTTGACGGCCCGCGGCCTGCTCCAGGACGCGACCGCCGGCTTGGACGAACGGCTCGGGCAGGGTCCGGTGACGGCGTATGTGGGCCTGGATCCCACCGCTGATTCCCTTCACGTCGGCAGCCTGGTTCCTATCATCGGAGCCGCCTGGCTGCAACAGGCTGGGCACACGCCGATCGTTCTGGTCGGCGGCGGGACCGGGATGGTTGGGGATCCGAGCGGGAAGCGGTCCGAGCGGCCAATTTTGCCAATCGAGGAGATCGATCGCAACGCGGAGGCGATACGCCGTCAGGTCGCCCGCTTCCTCGACTTCGAGGGCTCCGAGTCCAACGCCGCGCGGCTGCGGAACAATGCGGACTGGCTTCGAGCGCTCCCCCTGATGGACTTCCTGCGTGACACCGGTAAGCATCTCACGGTGGGCTTCATGCTTCAGAAGGAGAGCGTTCGGAGCCGCCTCGAGACCGGAATCAGCTACACCGAGTTCAGTTACATGGCCATCCAGGCCTACGATTTCTGGCACCTCTTCCGTACCGAGCACTGCGAGCTTCAAATCGGTGGCAGTGACCAGTGGGGGAACATCACCGCCGGTATCGAACTGATCGGCAAGCGCGAGAGCCGCCAGGCGTACGGCCTGGTATTTCCCCTGGTCACCACTACGTCGGGAAGCAAGTTCGGGAAAAGCGAGGCCGGTAACGTCTGGCTCGATCCAGCAAAGACGAGTCCGTACCAGTTCTACCAGTTCTGGATCAACACCGACGATCGCGATGTCGAGCGATACCTGAAGCTTTTCACCTTTCTGCCCCTGGAGGAGGTTGGCGCCGCGCTTGCGGCACACGCCCGCGATCCGGGGAAGCGCATCGCTCAGCGGTTGCTGGCCAGGGACGTCAGCGCCAGAGTACACGGCGTAGAGGCGACACAGGAGGCGGTGGGCACCAGCGAGGCCCTATTCGGAGGTGTCATCGTCCCTCCCGGTACTGGAGGGCTCAACGCCACTGGCTTCGCCCCCACTGTACGAGTTTCCCGAAGTAAGCTGAAAGATCTTTCCATAGTGGAGCTGCTGGTGGAGAGCGGCCTTGCCAAGTCGAAGGCCGATGCGCGTCGCGGTATTCAGGGACGAGGGTTTTATCTAAACGACACACCCATCGAAACCGTAGACCTCAAGCTCGCAGAGCAGGAATTGATGGGCCCACCGGACGATCGTTACGTGATGCTTCGGAAGGGAAAGAAGAACTACGTGCGCCTCGTCCTGGAGCCCTGAACCGGACGCTGCCCCCCCACCCGGCCAGCGGAACTGGACCGAGCCCCTCCGGCTTCGAGTGTCGGACTTCCCCCCGCCGCCACCCCTTACACTCAGCCTCCGGGGCTCAGCCCAGTTCCGCTGGCCGCCCCATGCGAAGCGTCTTCCAGTATCTCCGCCACCCGCTCCATCTCCTGAACGGTGTTATAGGCGTGCGGGCTGAGACGAATGGCCCCTTCACGCAGGCTGCAGATGACACGTGCGGCCTTCAAGGTGCGGAATGCCTCTCCTACGTTCGCCGGGGCCACGCAAAGAATCCCGGATCCGTGCGACCCTTGGGGCGATACCACGCGCGCGCCGGACCGATCGGCCCAGGCTACAACCGGCGTGTGTAGGCGCCGCACATGGGCGGCAATCCGCTCGATGCCCAGCTCCAGGATCAGGCCCAGAGACGCGTTCATTCCGGCAAAATCCTGATACGGAAGGGTGATCAGCTCGAACCGCCTCGCGTCCCCGCGCAGGGTGTCGTTGTACTGCGTCAGCCGGGTGAAGTCGTCGGTGCCCTCGAACGCCATCCATCCGGTCAATGCCGGGCTCAGCTCACGAATCAGGTCGCGCCGCACATACGTGAACCCCGAGCCCCAAGGCGACAGGAGCCACTTCTGCGCTCCGCAGGCCAGGATGTCCACCGGCGTTTCCCGGAGGTCCAGCGGCATCTGCCCCACTGCTTGAATCGCATCCACCACCAAGTAGGTCCCGGATGCCCGGGTGGCCGCCGAAAGCCGGGCCAGATCGACCTTGTACCCGTTGCTGAACTGCACCAGGGACACGGCGAGCACCCGAACCCGAGGGTCGCGTAGTCGATCCAGCAGACGGCTCTCGTCAGGCCAGCCTTCGGACGTCGTCGGCGCCAGCTCCAGCGTTACTCCGATGTCCTTAAGAAGCATCCAGGGATACACGTTGGCCGGAAACTCACGGTCGCTGGCGAGTACGATGTCTCCCGAATGGAGCGGGAGCGCCCGAGCGGCAAGGCTCAACCCGAAACCGGTATTGATGCTAAGCGCGATCTCCTCCGGCTGGGCTCCAACCAGTTGCGCCGCCAGCCGCCGCGATTCGGCCATGCTCGTGAAGATGTCCCTGTCGGGCAGCTGAAACGGCGCCGACCGGCGGCGGTTGAACTCTTCCAGAGTCTTCCGGGTCCGTTCCGGCAGCGGACCGATGCTGGCGTTGTTGAGATACGTGGTCTCATCGGTCCAAGGGAACTCCGTTCGGCGGAGCTCCGCGAGGTCATAACCCGGTAAGAGGTGAGAGGTGAGAGGTAAGAGGGATGACGCCTCACCTGCCGCGGCCTGGACCTCCCCCTTCTCACGTCTCACCTCTCACTCCGGAGCCTGGGATCGTAGGCCTCCCGCAACGCATCACCCACCAGATTGAATCCCAGGACCGCAGCCCCGATCGCAAGGCCGGGAGCGAACGATATCCACGGGGCCACCCGCAGCAGGTCCCGCCCATCCGCCACCATGGCCCCCCAGCTCGGTGTCGGGGGTTGAGCGCCCAATCCCACGAACGAGAGCGCTGCTTCTGCCATGATTGCCCCTGCAATACCCAGCGTCGCCGCAATGATCACCTGGGTCCGCACATTCGGCAGAAGATGGCGTAGGAGCACGCGCCGGTCGCGTGCGCCGAGAGCGCGGGCCGCCTGCACGAACTCGGATTGACGGAGCACGAGCACCTGGCTCCGGACCAGCCGGGCCATCCCGGCCCACCCGACCAGCCCGATGACCACGAACACCACCGGGAGCGACGGCTTGACCGCCGCAGCAACGGCAATGAGCAAGAGGAGCGTGGGGAAGGCTAGGGTGATGTCGGCCAGACGCATCACCACGGCATCGACCCATCGGCCGTAATAGCCAGCGAGGAGCCCGAGCAGCACACCGACGGTGACCGAGACGGACTGGGAGATGAGTCCGACAGAGAGGGAAAGGCGCGCACCGTAAAGCACCCGGCTCAGCACGTCGCGCCCCTGGGTGTCAGTCCCGAGGAGAAACCGCGAGCCGGGCGTTACCAGGTAGGCGCCCTTCAGATCGCCGGTGATGGGGTTATGCGGGGCGAGCCAGGGAGCAAACAGGGCAGCCAGGACCATAAGGACCACGACGAACAGTCCCAGCTGAAAGAACCGGTCCCGCCGCAGCTTCTCCTTTAAAACACTCTCAGGCATCGTTTTCCGGTGATCTGGGTTACCCGGCCATGTGCCGTCCCGCCACAGCCTTTCTCCATCGCCCCTCACGGCACCAGGCGCACGATTCTTGCACTTTAATACAGGCCCTAGCTGGGAAGATGCAACCTTTCTCAGGGCGCGCCGTGACTCCAGAAAGCCCCTTTACCCTGGTCCTCAGTGGCGGCGGCCTCAAAGGCTTGGCGCACATTGGCGTGCTCCGGGCCCTGGAGGAGCGCCAGCTGGTCCCCGACTTGGTCGTGGGATCCAGCATTGGGTCGCTTATCGGCGGTGCGTGGGCAGCTGGTGTATCGAGCCGACACATGGAAGCGCGAGCCCGGCTGGTGCGTCGGAGGGACGTTTTCCAGGTAGCCCGGGCTGATGTCGCCTTCCGCCGTCTCCTTGCCCCTGCGCTCTACCGCCGCGAGCCGCTCGAGATCCTCATTAACGACCTAGTCGGCCAGGTCACGTTCGAAGACCTCAAACGCCGGCTGCTCATCAACACGGTGGACCTGCACTCCGGCATGCAGGTCATGTGGGGACTTCCCGGGCTCCGCAGCGCCCGGGTGGCCGACGCGGTGGCGGCGTCGTGCGCCCTACCCGGCATCTTCCCACCTCGAGAGATCAACGGGCGAGCCTACGTGGACGGGGCCGTGGTGGAGAACCTGCCGGTCCGCATGGCCGCGTCTCTCGCGCAAGGACCCATCCTCGCGATCAACGTGGCTGCCACCAGCGTGCTCCGCTCCCAGACCGAGACACAGGGGTTCGCCGCAACCTACATTCGCGGGCTCGAGATCGTGATGCAGAACCAGATCGAGAGTCAGCTGCGCGATTGGAAGGGTCCTCCGCTGGTGCTGGTGCAGCCAAGGGTCGAGCACATATCCATGTTTGCCTTCGACAAGACCGAGGAGCTGATCGAAGCGGGCTACCGTGCCACCGCCAACACGCTGGACCAGCTCGGCACCAGGCTGGAGGGTGTCGCCCGCGGTATGCACCCCACCCGAAGGCTGCGTGTGCTGGTAGATGAGAGCCGCTGCGTGGGGTGCGGGTCCTGCGTAATCCAGGCGCCTCAGGTCTTCCGGCTGGATGCCCGAGGCAAGGCTCAAGTTCTGTCCCCGGTTCAGAGCTGGTCTCCCATCGACGGCGCGTACGTACTCAACTGTCCCACCTACGCCATCAGTGTGAGTCCCGAAGACTCGGCGGCTTGACCTCGAAAATGAACACTGCGGCCCCCGCCTGCCGTAACGGAAGCAGATTGCGGATCGGCGTCCGATAGTAGGGTCGGACCCGCACAGCGCCCCACGGCGCAAGGGCGCGCTCCAGCGTCGCCTGATCGTAGAGCCTCTTATGGTCCGGATCCCAGAAGTGCCGCCCGACTGGAGTCGTCCCCACCAGCACGCCGCCCGGTGCCAAAAGCCCTACCAGCTCGCCCATGAACGCGGATTCGTCCGGCGCGTGCTCGAGAACCTCGTTGCAATACACCAGATCGAACTGTCCAGGGCCCGGGGCCACCGTGGTGAATCGGGGAAGCATCGCTGACCCGCGAAATTTTTCTGCCTGGGCAATCGCCGCGGGTGAGAGGTCGTAACCGACGGCCTCCCCGCCGAGCTGCTGCAGCCGGATCGTGAAGACCCCGTCCATGCACCCGAAGTCGAGGACTCGCTTCCCATCTGGGCGATAGCGTCGGAGCAACACTCGCTGACGCCAGAGGAGATGACGCAGACGCCAGGCAAGATCGAGGGCATGGGATCCCTGTCGCTCGAGCCAGACGCGATACTGGTTGTCGTACTCCGCTGCCAGCGAGCCCTGAGGAATCGTAGCGGTCGTAGCGGTCATTGGTGTGCTACCTCCATTCGGAGCCTCGTGCCGATCTCATGACCGATTCCCGCCAGATCGGCAGTGACCCGGTCCCAGTTGTAGTAGGTCTCGACGGCGCGCCGGCCGGCGGCACCAAGCCGTCCGGCAAGGGCGCGGTCGTCGAGGAGACTTTGCAGCGCGCCACACACCTCGTCCGGCCGTCCTGGATCGACCAGGAGTCCAGTCTCCCATTCGTGCACTGCCTCTGGCACCCCGCCGCTACGGCCGGCGACCACCGGCACGCCGCTCGCAGCCGCCTCGACCAGTGAAATGCCGAATCCCTCCGCCGCCTCTTCGGTCACCCTGGAGAATCCGCAATAGATCTCGGC
>DASYVW010000524.1:0-2479 GCA_035936675.1 Gemmatimonadales bacterium | reverse complement strand
GGACCACGAGTGCCCCCGGCGCTCCGCCGCATCCATAATCGTGGGTGATCCGCTTGGTGCGACCCCGCAGCGTGACCGAAGTGATGATGGTAGGTGAGTCGGTGACGTACCGCCCGCAGGTGGGCTCCGGCGAGGTGTACCGTTCGGCGAAGGTGAAGTACCCACCCCGGTCCAGCTCCGAGAGGAGGGCATCGACCCGCTCCCGCGGCATCCGGCCCGTGACTGGTCCCGCCTTATGTACATGCGCCCGGCCTTCGTACTGCACCTCGCCCGAAGGCGAGACCGAGATCGTGTAGACCGGGCAGCTGCCGAAACAGGCCGTACGCTCGAGCGTGATTACCGGCGCGGACGTGGCCGACCGGGATGATTGATCAGCCGGCTTGGACTCCGCTCCGTTCCGGGCACAGGACGCGAGCCCCAGCAACGCACCCGCGGCCATGAGCCTGATCATCGGGCCACCGCCACCCGCTTGACCCTGCTCTTCACGCCGTCCGACATCACCAGATCTACCTGCCCCTTGAGGGTCGAGAACTCGACATCGCCCCCACGCGCAAGCGACAGCACTTCGCCGGTCTCGGCATCCCGGACCATGACCATCGGATGCGCCCGAGCATCCCATCGGAGACTCGCTCTGCCGGCCCCGACCCGTCGAACCTCCACTGTCTCGGCCTGGGTGGCAGCCTGGGCGCCAGTCACTGCTGTCGTAGCGGCAAGGATCGCGGGCCGGCCGTTTCCGCTCAGGTGGAGACTCGTGAGCCGGGATGCGCGCGCCGCCGGCAGGGGAACGGCGAAGACGAAGTTCTGCTGGTTCCCCGGCGCGTCGGCGATCTCGCTGGGTGCGAAGGAGAGGTTGAAGACCGGGCTCCCATCGGAAGCTCTCCCCTCGAGGGAGTACGGCCCTGCCTGAGCGGGGAGGCTGGGGCGGGTGTTGACCTGAAAGGCCGGCTCGAGCACGGGCTCCCCATTTCGAATGTGGCCCCACACAAGAAGGCAAGGTTGAACAGCCGTGCTGCCTGCACTGGCCTGCACCATCGGGCCCACGGAACTGAGATAGTTCAACACGGCGGAGTAAGTATACTCGCTGATCCACTTCGGATCGCAGTATCCCATGATATCGCTGCTGGTGGGCAGCTCGATCGTCCCGGCTGACATATCGTAGCCGTAACCGCCGGTGGTGCCGTCCGAGCGGGGATAGTTGGGGTCGAGGCCACTTGGCCCGCCGCAGGGCGCGTGATTCCGAGCCCAGTTGTGCCCCAGCTCATGTGCCGCAACGATGCTACCGCTGGGGATATAATCCCAGCCCAGTGCGGCACGGGCGACCTGGGGCGGCAAAGTCGCAGGGTTACTGACGTAGGCGACCCCGGCGACACCACTGGTATAGGAGACCTTTGCCACGCCGTAGTAATAGCGTGAGCTGCCTTCAGTCGCCCGCAGCATATCGATCTCGCCCAGGATGGTTCCCCAGGCGCTGTTTCCGTTGTCGTGCTGCAGCGTGTCGAACGTCGTCGTGGTATACCCAGCGTGAACTACCGCATTGGAAGCATCGATCGGGTGCATGTCCTTAGTGACCTGCATGAAGCTCGCAACATTTCCAGTGGTGACGTTACCCGCGACCCTGCGGCCGATCGGAATGCCTTTCTGGATGATCGGAACGAAGGTGACGTTGAGCGTGGGCATGGTCCTGACAGTAGGGGCCGGCGGCCCAAGTATGTTGTCGGTTTCGCTGCTCTCAGTTACCACGTTAGCAGGGTCAACCTGGGCCTCTATTCTGAACCCCGGTAGTATCGTCCCTCCGGGCACCGAGTAGTTCCACGAGTTGCCCAGGGCGCTTTCGTCGGGTGCAGTTGGCACCGATACCATCCCAACGGGTGGCTGTAGCGTAAAGATGGAGGGTGAACCGCCGCCGGGGGGGTAGATCCGCAGCTGCACCTGCACAGCGCTCGCCGGGGTATTTGGCTGGTCCGCCACCACGAACACCCGCAGCAAACCATTCCGATTCTGCACCAGAGGAATAGTCCCGGCGTAGTTCTGCGCACTCTGGGTCAGGTACATACCATCGACACACAGGTTCACCAATCCGGAAGCCGTAGGGCTATACGAGACCGTTGCTGGCGCGGTGGCACTCGCCGTGACAGTCACGTTCTGGGTGGTAGGACTCGCGTTGAAAGTGGCGCCGCAGGATACGCCCGTGACGTTCTGGGCATCGATCGTATACGCGCCGGGGGCGAGGCCGCTGAGCGTCCTGCTGCTGGTCACCGATTGGTTGTAGCTCCCTGGCCCGGTGACCGTCACCAGCGCGTTGCTGCTGGTGCCAAGGCCACTAATGGTGAGCGCAATGTTTCCGGTAGGCGTGGTATAGGTGATGGACGCAGTCCCCGGCGAGCCGCTCCGCACCACCGTCACTGTCTGACTCGGAGGACTGGCCTGGTACGGCGCGGTTCCTACCGTGACGTCGGATGCGGTCACGGTGTACACGCCG
>DASYVW010000523.1:0-1541 GCA_035936675.1 Gemmatimonadales bacterium | reverse complement strand
AGTGCGGGCAGGTACGCCCATTCCAGTTGGATCAGGTCGTCGACCGAGACCTCATCTGAGGTCTGCAAGGCCTTGATGACCTCCGTGACTTCGAAGCTAGACATCTGATCCCGAGGCTCGTTGGAGACCACACCATCACGCAGCGCTCTAACCGTCTCGGGCACCAGCAGTCTGAACCGTACTGGGTCTGATGGAGGCTCCATCGTTTGGAGGAACATGGAGTCATGGCAGAACACAGCACGCATGCGACCCAGCGACGATACCCGCCTGAGCTCCGGGAGCGGGCCGTCCGGATGGTCCTCGAGACCGCCAGCGAGCGGGGTGATCGGTTCGGGGTGGTCACGAGGGTGGCCGGCCAGCTCGGCATCGGCCCCGAGTCCCTGCGCAAGTGGGTCCACCAGGCGGAGGTCGACGGCGGGAAGCGGACCGGCCTGACGACCGAGGAGCGCGCCCGGATGAAGCTGCTCGAGCGAGAGAACCGGGAGCTCCGCCGGGCCAACGAGATCCTCAAGGCCGCGGCGGCTTTCTTCGGGGCGGAGTTCGACCGCCGGTCCGCGCGATGACCACCTTCATCGACGAGCAGCGCACCACCCACGGGGTCGAGCCGATCTGCCAGGTCCTGGAGATCGCCCCATCGTCCTACTACGCCGCCCGCTCCCGGCCGCCCTCGGCCCGAGCCGTCCGGGACGCGGCGCTCAAGCTCGACATCGGGCGCATCCACCGGGCCAACTACGCGGTGTACGGCGCGCGCAAGCTGTGGCGGGCGCTCCGCCGGGAGGGCACCGCGGTCGGCCGCGACCAGGTCGGCCGGCTCATGCGCGGTCTCGGCATCGCCGGCGCGGTCCGGGGCAAGGTCAAGCGGACGACCATCTCGTCGGAGCTCTCCCCTCGTCCGGCCGATCTCGTGAACCGGACCTTCAGCGCACCCGCGCCCAACCGGCTCTGGCTCGCCGACATCACGTACGTCTCGACCTGGACCGGCTTCTGCTACACGGCCTTCATCATCGACGCCTTCAGCCGCCGGATCGTCGGCTGGCGGGTATCGAGCTCGCTCCGGGCCGAGCTCGCCCTCGACGCGCTCGAGATGGCGATCTGGAGTCGACGGGCCGCCGATCTCGCGGGGCTCGTCCACCACAGCGATCGGGGGGTCCAGTACCTCGCGATCCGGTATACCGAGCGACTCGCCGACGAGGGCGCGGTCACCTCGGTCGGATCCAAGGGCGACAGCTATGACAACGCCCTCGCCGAGTCGGTCAACGGCCTGTACAAGGCCGAGCTCATCCGGGCCCAGGGCCCCTGGCGGACGGCGGATGCGGTCGAGCTCGCGACCGCGGCCTGGGTGGCCTGGTGGAACGCCGAGCGCCTCCACTCCGCCTGCGGCGACATCCCGCCCACCGAGTTCGAGGCGGCCTACCATTCCCTACAGGCGACCACTGAGGCCGCTTGAAACCCAATCACCCGGGTCTCCACGAAACCCAGTACGGTTCACCTGGGAACGACGTGGATTCGACTGGCCGCCCCGCAGAGTCGATTGGTACCGT
>DASYVW010000522.1:0-2819 GCA_035936675.1 Gemmatimonadales bacterium | reverse complement strand
GACTGGGCGATTGCGTGGGCCACGGAGCGGGCCCGCCACAAGTCCGCTCGGAACTATGCCGAGGCCGACCGGATTCGGGCGTTACTGGGAGCTCATGGTTTCCAGGTCCGGGATTCGAGAGACGGATCCATCGAGGTGGTTCGTACCGCGGGGTCCAGGTCGAACACATAGCGGTCGAGGTCGGGTGAAGACGACGGGCCCAAGGGGAATCCCCTTGGGCCCGTCCTGCATCAACTGAGAAGAAGCCTACTGGCGGCAGGACGTCTTGACGTGAGCCTTGGCCTTATTGGAAAGGTCGGTCATCGCGCTCTTGATGTCGGTGCGTGCGAAGTACGTGCTCCCGGTATAGAGATACGACCAGTTGAACCAGCCGCAGGCAAGGGTCTGGTTGAGCAGCGCCGTCCCATAGGTTCTGAGTTCAGTGGCGCTCATGGCGTACTTGCCGCTCTCCGTGCCACGGATTCCGCTGCTGCCGTTACCGCCATTGAGTACGTTGGCACCTACCATCAGCCCCAGACCCTTGAGCTTGGCCTTGGCCGCCTCCGCCGTAATCCATGTGGTGACGTTACCCTGATACGAAGCGTATTGGGCCCAGCCCGCGTCCAGGTACGTGTAGGTCGTTGTGGTGCCGGCGAGCCAGCTGGGCGGCGCTCGCACGAACGTGATCATCCCGGGCCAGAGCTGCTTGCTGTACTGCGCCATCTGCTCGATGGTGGCCTGGGGAATCGTCTTACCACCCCACCTCGCCGCCCGGTATGGCTCGTCGATCAAGTAATGACCCAGAACCGTTCCGTCGGTGATGTAGCCGCTGAAGTCGACAGTCTTGAAACGATTGACCATCGTCTTCCACTTGGTGAGGCTGAAGGTGCCGTCCGCATTCTTGATGTTGCTTTCGGATCCCGACAACCTGAGTACCAGTCGGGCACCTTTGGAGCGCGCGGTGGCCAGGTTGAGCGGCAGGGTGTATGGGGTCGGCAGCCGCAGGGCGCCGGTGTGCAGCGATCCGAGAAGCGAGAGATCGAGGTCGAACGTTCCAAACACAATGCCCGGCGCGGATCCACCGGTGAGCGCGTTGGGAGCGATGAGGCTGGAATCGGCGGGTATGACGGTGGAATCGGTCGGAACTGCGGGGGCTGGGAGAGAGTCACCGGCGGCAGGCGCTCCCTCGGTTGACGGGCCGAGCTGATCGGAGCCGCCGCAAGCAACCGCAAGGCCGCCGAGTGCAAAAGCGCCGAGTCGCAGTCGTACGCGTCGGAACAGCGAGTAGACAGGGTAGGGCATAAGAGTGCGATCCTCTACAAGTCGGAGGTCATGACCACATTCGTCGCCTAGCGCGCTACGGTCGTACGGCAGGGCCGAGACGGTAGCAGGCTGACCGCAAAGGTCGAGCGAGAATGTTCCGGCCTGAAAACCCGCCGGAGGTCTAGGTGTTATCGGTGGTGGTAGTTCGCCGAGCCGTCTACGGCTGGATCGCGATGGAATGGTCGCCCGAATAGCGCCATCTCATTATCTCACGCTCTGTGGTCTCGCGCCGGCGACAGTATACCCCACGGGGGTACTTGTGTCAATACACCAAATCGGGTCGCTGGTCTCAGGATCGCACCATTCGACCCAGGGGCCTGCCCTTGCACAACTTGTACCCCTGCCACTAATCCACTTATCCGCCTTTATCCGCCATCTTCGGGCTTCCGAACCAGCCTACACCAAGCGCTTTGTAGTCAATAGCTTATGGCACTGAACCTCGCTAACTCTGCGGTACCGACGCCCACGGATCGAGCGGACCCCGCTTCTTGTCGGCAGGGTATTGTATCGGATGAAGGTGGGTGGAAGGCTCATTGCCCCGCGGTCCTGCTGAATGCGGTACAGCTCTCGTGAAAAAGTTGACTCTCCTCGGCCTGACCTTATCGTTCGAGACCGATCAACCTTCGACTTCGGCTGACGTAGCTCAATTGGTAGAGCAGCTGATTTGTAATCAGCAGGTTAGGGGTTCGATTCCCCTCGTCAGCTCGGGTTGTATCTGCTGCGCCCGATTCCCCTTGCACAACTCGTTGCCCACCACTATTCTACCAGTCTGTCTTTTTTCGGGGTTTCCGAGCGACACTCGTCAAAGTGTTTTGGGTTTCACGATTTAGGGGAACATCCCTGGTCAGCTCGGAGGCGCCGACACCTGAGTGATTGATACGGACCCCGCTTTTTGCCGGCGGGGTTCTGTCTCAGATGAGGGTGGGTGATGGCTCGGTGGGGTGACCGAGTGGCTAATGGTAGCAGACTGTAAATCTGCCGGGCTAACGCCCTACGTAGGTTCGAATCCTACCCCCACCATGGCAGCGGGGAAGCGGGGAAGCGGGGAAGTAGGGTCGATGCGGGTGTAGCTCAGTTGGTAGAGCATCAGCCTTCCAAGCTGAGGGTCGCGGGTTCGAGTCCCGTCGCCCGCTTCTAAAATGGCGGAAGATGGCGGAACAGGCGGAAGGAACTGAGGCGGACGTGGGGCCTACCGCCGTACCGCCTGGGTGGTGAGTGGGGCAGCGGGGTACCGCCTGACCGCCTGAGCTGTCGCTCGCGTAGCTCAGTTGGTAGAGCGCATCCTTGGTAAGGATGAGGTCCGCGGTTCAATCCCGCGCGCGAGCTTTTTGAGGATCTCTCGACCGCAATCAACCGGACACCGGGACCGAGACCAGCATGGCGAAAGCGAAGTTTCAGCGGACCAAGCCGCATGTGAACGTGGGGACGATTGGGCACGTGGACCACGGCAAGACGACGTTGACGGCGGCGATCACGGCGATCCAGGCGAAGAAGGGGCTGGCGACGTTCACGGCGTA
>DASYVW010000521.1:0-1889 GCA_035936675.1 Gemmatimonadales bacterium | reverse complement strand
GTGAAGTGCACCGTGTCGCCCGGCGCGTAGTCGTCCTTATCGGTCGAGATCGACAGTCCGTCCTCGGTCGTCGTCGTGGCGAATGCGATTGGCGGGGTTGCCACCGTCCGGTCCGGCATCGGTTCGGTGATGCTGTCGCCGCAGGCGATGGCGAACGCGATGGCAGCGCAGAACAGGAGGGCACGACGCATCGGGGGAACTCCTCAGGGGACCACGGCCAGAGACACGAAGGCGCCACCCGAGGGTGGTGCGATGCTTCGGCAGCCTGGCGGTCTCGAAGAGACCCAGCGGCTTTGCGACCGGCCTCGCGGCCGGGGTGCCGTGTGTGTATTTCAGTTTTTCGGGGGTATCAACGACGGTGACAGCAACTAACAGACCCGCGCCGGCTCCGATTACTGCCCAACTAACTCCTTACTCCCACCTGACTTCATCCGATCTGCCAACCACTGCACTGCGGTGTCGCCAACTCATTTTGTAGTGACGCTGCCCCAAAGCTGTTTCCCGCAACGGGCCGTAAGCCCACCTGCCTGAAGGTCCACCTGCGGCGGTCTTGGGCGGGGAGAGCAAGTTGCCGTTCCCGGTTTTGCGCCGTAACGTATGCACTGTCGGTTAGGTGACGGTTATACCGCAGTTACCCCAGCCACCCACTATCCAATGCTGCGCCTCAGGACCCTTGGCGGCCTCACCATCCAGGATGAAAAGGGGCCGCTGGCGGGGGCTATCACCCGCAAGCGGTCCCTGGCGCTGCTCGCCTTGATCGGGTTGGCCACCGAACAGGGACTCAGCCGCGACCGGATACTGGCCTACCTCTGGCCCGAGAGCGACACCGATCGGGCCCGGAACAACCTCAAGCAGACGCTGTTTCAGCTCCGCCAGGAGCTCAGCGAGGAGGCGTTCGTCCCGAGCGCCGGGGTGCTCCGGCTGGACCCTGGCGCCATCTCGGTGGATGCCTGCGATTTCCAGGCGGCGTTAGATCGCGACAATCCCACCACGGCGGTGACACTGTACCGGGGCCCCTTCCTCGACGGCTTCTACCTGCCCGGTCTTGCCGAGTTCGAGCGGTGGGTGGAGTCCGAGCGGGTCAGTCTGGCCCAGCGCTACGCCGGCGCGCTCGAGGCCATGGCCGGGACTGCGGCTCGGCGAGGCGATCACCACGGGGCCGCCGACTGGTGGCGCCGCCTGACTGCGCACGATCCGCTCAGCGCCCGAAACGCCGTCGGCCTCATGCGGGCACTGACGCAGGCCGGCGACCGGACGGCCGCGCTGGAACATGCCCGCATATATGAAGAGATGGTTCGGGGTGAATTCGAGTCCGATCCCGATCCGGAAGTCACCGATCTCGCCAAGCAGCTGCGGGGCAAGTTCGCCCGGTGGACCGGCGGTTCGGCCCCCAAGACCCAGACCGAGACTCCCAGCGCAGGCGGGAACGGGGCCGCCGGTATCCAGGCTCCGCCGGTGGCACCGCGCCCGCCCCGCAAGTCCCCGGTGCCTCCCGTCACTCCAACTGCCCCGACCAAAATCCGTTCCCGCTCTCGCTGGCCGCTCGAGATCGCCGTCAGCGCTCTCCTCTTGGCCGGAGCCTGGTGGTGGGCCCGGCACGGTGAACCGGCCCCTGGCTCTCCCGATCTCGTGGCCGTGTTTCCCTTCACCTTCAGCGGCGCCGGGAACCCCCGATTCCTCGGCGACGGCACGGTGGAGCTGTTGAGCGCCAGCCTGGACGGTGCCGGGCAGCTCCGGAGCGTACACCCGAGCGCCTATCTGGCCCGGATGCCCCGGCAGGGAACCGCCGCGCCGCTGGATCCCGGGCGTGCGCGCGGCTGGGCCCGCCGGCTCGGTGCCGAGCTCTACGTGCTGGGTGACATCGTGGCAACCAGGGACCGGGTCCAGAT
>DASYVW010000520.1:0-2570 GCA_035936675.1 Gemmatimonadales bacterium | reverse complement strand
TTCTGCATCGCCTCGATGTTGGCGTCCATGCGCTCGATCTGGCTGTCCGCCACGAACACGACGCCATCGACCCCCTTGAGAATCAGCTTGCGCGAGGCGTTGTAGTACACCTGGCCGGGAACGGTGTAGAGGTGGAACTTGACCTTGAAGCCACGGATGTTCCCGAGATCCACCGGAAGGAAGTCAAAGAAGAGCGTGCGCTCCGTCTCGGTTGCCAGCGAGATCATCTTGCCGCGTGAGGCGGGGGCCACCTTGTTGTACACGTGCTCGAGGTTGGTGGTCTTCCCGCCCAGGCCGGGGCCATAGTAGACCAGCTTGCAGTTGATCTCGCGCGAGGCGTAGTTGATCATCGACATGGGTGCGTTTCCTCAGGCCCCGAACAGTTTGTCGATCTCGTCTTCCGCCTCACCGAGAAACTCGGACTCGACGCCCGGCGCACTCGTGCCATCGCGATTGAACATGTCGGTGAACACCTGGGTCAGCTGGCCCACCGTCGTCTTCACCCGCAACTTGACCATCCCCAACGTGGTGCGGTTGTCGAAGAGCACCACCAGGATGACCCGCCGCGCGATATCGGCCAGGTACATCGACTCCCGCTCGCCCTGGTGGAACAGGGCCCCGAACTCCGTCTCGCCCAGCATGCGGGCAAGCTGGTCGTTGGCGCTGAAGTCGGCGGCGGTGAGGGACGCGAACGCGGTCGGGTCGAAGGTGGGCGCCTGGCCCACCGTCGCCACCATCTGTCCGGTCCGGTCCACGATCAGCGCGGTCCGGGCGTTCGACTCCCCGAGAAAGCTGCCGAGGATCGATTGAATGCGCTGGGCGTCTTCCTCTCGGAAGGACCAGCTCGAAGCACCGCTCATCGACCCTGCCTCATACGATGGTAGCCTCCATGCGGCGCACGATCGCCTCCGCGCGCCGGCGCAGCATCGGCTGCCGCTCCCAAGCGAGATAGTCCCGGAGCAGACGTACGGTCTCCACCTCGTTCTGCCCAGCCAGAAAACCCAGCGCAGCAAGGCGGCGGAGCGGTCGGGGGCTGAACAGATCGCGGCGGTGATACGTCAGCCGGCGCTGCGCCGCCAGCCAGCCGGCCGAGGCACCAAGCAGGACAGCGCCGGCAAAGACCCAGCCACGGGAGCGCATCAGGTCACCTCCTGCCGCGCCACTAGCGCGTGCGCCAGGGTGACGCCATCGACGTACTCGAGGTCCCCACCCATGGGGAGCCCGCGAGCGAGCCGGGTCACCCGGACACCCGTCCCCGACAGCAGCTGCTGAATGTAGGTCGCCGTCACCTCGCCTTCCATCGAGGGGTTGGTCGCGAGGATGACCTCCCGAACCCCACCCTTCTGGACTCGGAGCACCAGCCCCTCCAACCTGAGCGCCTCGGGTCCGATGCCATCCAGCGGCGACAGATGACCTCCCAGGACGTGATAATGCCCCCGAAAATCGGTAGATCGATCCACCACCGCCACCGTCGAGGGCTCCTCTACCACGCAGACCAGGCCCGCGTCCCGCCGGGGATCACGACAGATGGCGCACGGCTGCTCTTCAGTGAGGTTGCCACACTCCTCGCAAGCCCGGACTCGCTCGGTGACCGAGGCAAGTACCGACGCGAGCCGTCCGGCCTGTTCAGGGGGTTGTTGGAGCAGATAAAAGGTGAGGCGCTGGGCGGTCTTCCGGCCGATCCCCGGGAGCCTGGCAAGTTCGGTGATCAGCTCCTCGATCGCGCTCACCGGTCAGAAAGGCGAGGCAAAAGGCAGCGGCGGCACCTTCCGCATCTCGGCTTGAAGCATCTCGGCGGCGCGGCGCTGAGCCTCTGCGACCGCGGTGAGCACCAGCTCGCTGAGGAAATCGGCATCGCGGTCCTGGAAGACCGTAGGGTCGATCGAGACCGCACGCACGGTGCCCCGGCCATCGGCGGTGACCCGGACCATGCCGCCGCCGGCCGTCGTCTCGATGGTGCGGTTTGCCAGCTCGCTCTGCAGTTGCTGCAGCCGGCCTTGCACCTGCTGCCCGAGCTGAAAGAGTTGCTGAAGATCTGCCATGCTATCGGGTAATCCTGCCATGGTCGGGAAAGTAGGGGTGAGCATGGGCGACTGCAACAATCTGCGTCTAGGATCTGGAGTCTAGGGTCTAGAGTCTAGTATCGTCCCTCGACCCTCGACCCTAGACCGCTCTCAATCCACGATCTCCAAATCTAATGCATCGGCTGCCGTATCTAGGGCGGGATCCTGGGACCGGAACTCTCGCAATCGCTCGGCATTGAGGCTCGATTCGGACATCCTTCGGGGCTTGCTCGGCGAGGCCTCCTGGGTAGCCGCTGCAGCGGTGACCCGGAGGCGCACCGGCTGGCCGAGGCTCCGGCTGAGAACCTCCTCGACCTTATTGGCCTCCTGGAGCAGCCGCTCGGTGAAGAGCGGATTGGGCTCACGCATGACGACGGTGAGCCAGGGCAGGTCGAGCTCCACCGGCTCGGTCGCCGCGAACGCCTCGCCCAGGAATCGACTGTAGGCCCTGACGGCCATCACCATGGCGGGCCAAGCCGAACTGATGGCGTCGAGGGCGGGGCCAGC
>DASYVW010000519.1:0-3126 GCA_035936675.1 Gemmatimonadales bacterium | reverse complement strand
ATTGCCCAGGACCTGCTCCAGGTCACCCAGTGCCTTCTGATCGGGACGTTCGTAGTGATATGTCACGCTCATTCTCCGCCGCCGGATGGGCCCGCCACGCGGCGCTGAATCCGGAGCTCTGCCGCGAGTGTGGCCAGCATGCGGGTCTCGATCGCGTCGATTTCGGTGTCACGCAGTGTTCGGTCGGCCGCCCGGAAGGTCAGCCGGAACGCGACGCTGCGCGCGTCTGATGGAAGCTCGGGACCGCGGTAGTCGCTCTCAATGGTCACGGCCTCGAGCAGCGGACCGCCGCTCTGCCGCAGCAGGTCCTCCACCTGGCGCACGGTCGTCCCCTCCGCAAGGAGCAGCGCGAGCACCCGCTCGGACGACGGGGTCGAGGGCAGTGCCGCGAAACGAGCCGGTTGCCGGAGAGCCGGGTCGAGCACCAGCTCGTACCCGAAGAGGGGAGCTGCCCATGGGGGCGCATCCGCCTCGAGCGGGCCTGCCTGGCCTACGGTCCGGCCCTGAGAATCCCGGGCGATCCACCCAGTCCCTTCAACCTGCACCACGCCTCCCGGAATCGCCAGAGCGGTCGCCGCCTCGAACTGGCCCTTCAAATCCCACAGATCGATGCGGCTCTCGCCCGTGCCGGTCCAGTGCGGTGGCTCCCGCCTGCCGGTGAGGACCGCGGCAACGTGAGGCTCCTCGCGCGGACGCTCCCCTGCTCCGGCGGCAGTAAAAACAGTGCCGATCTCGAACAGTCGCACGTTCTCCACGTGATTGTCCCAGTTCCGCTGGACCAGTCGAACCAGCCCCGGCAGCAGACGCCTCCGGAGATGTCCCTCGGCGCTGGAGAGCGGATTGAGCAGGCGTACGCTGTCAGGGCCGTCGGCAGGGGCAGTCGGTAGCGGCATGACTTCCATCAGGCCCTGGCCGGCGAGACCGCGGCGCACCTCGGTGGCGGCCCGCTCGATCGGCGCATCGTCTAGCTGCCCTGGGCGGAAGGGCCGCAGCTCGGCCGGGAAATTCTGGTATCCATGCAGGCGAGCGACCTCTTCGACCAGATCGATCTCGCGGACAAGATCGGGTCGCCAGCTCGGCGCCTCCACCGCGATGCGCCCGTCGTCTGGCTTGGGCACCAGTGTGGCCCCGACCGACACCAGATAGCCTTCCACCGCGTGCCACGGTAACTCGATCCCGAGCACCTGAGCCACGCGGGCAGGACGGAGAAAGATGCGCGGCGGGTTCGGGGGCCCGGGACCCAAGTCCACTGGGGCGTCGGCCAGCTCGCCGCCGGCCGTCGCCTGGATGATCTCGATGCAGCGACGTACCGCCTCGGCCCCGCCCCAGCGGTCGATCCCCCGCTCGAAGCGATAGCTCGCCTCGGTCGAGAGACCCAGCGCCCGCCGCGTGCGGCGAACACTCGTGGGCGTGAAGTAGGCGCACTCGAGAAATACGTCGACCGTGTCGGAGGTGACCTCTGTGGCGGTCCCGCCCATGATCCCCGCAATCCCGATGGCTCCTGCATCGTCGGCGATTACTGTCATGTCGGGCAGGAGCGTCCGCTCGACCCCATCGAGCGTGGTGACCAACTCGCCCGGCCGGGCCCGCCGGGCGATCACGCTCGGGCCCCGCAGCCGGGCAATATCATACGCATGCATCGGCTGGTTGAGCTCGATCATCACGTAATTGGTTGCGTCCACCACGTTATTGATCGCCCGGATACCGACGGCTTCCAGCCGCTGCACCAGCCAGGCCGGCGAGGGTGCGATCTTCACGCCGCGCACCACGGCGCCAAGCAACCGGGGGCAGCCCTCCAGATCCTCGATGGCGACGTGGACGCCATCCGACACCGTGTCCCCGCCCACCCGGCGGACGGGCGGGACATCGGTCCCAACCGCACTCGGGATGGCCGGCAGCCGGAACGGCGCACCGTACGCCGCGGACAGCTCCCGCGCGATTCCCTTGTGGCCCAGCAGGTCCGGCCGATTGGGCCCGACGTCTACCACCAGCCGGTGATCAGCAAGCGGTAATGCGTCGAGCAGCCGAGTGCCTGGGGCCGCGTCGGTGTCCAGCTCCCAGATCCCTTCCCCGTCCTGGCCGAGCCCGAGCTCGCGCGCGGAGCACAGCATGCCCTCCGAGGTCTCCCCTCTGAGCTTCCGCTTCTCGATCCGAAGACCTCCAGGGAGTGTGGCCCCGACGGGCGCGAACGGATACTTCTGCCCCGCGGCCACATTTGCCGCTCCACAGACCACGTTCAGCCGCTCGGCCGCTCCGCCATTCACCACACAGACCCGCAGGCGCTCCGCGTTGGGGTGGGGGCGTACCTCTTCTACCAGGGCGATGAGCACGTCATCAAGGTCGGCGTGAAGCGGTTCGACGGCATCGACCGGGGCGCCCAGCATGGTCAGGCGCTCGGCGAGATCCCGCACCTCGAGGGGGCGACGGAGGAACGCCTCCAACCAACGGCGCGAGACATTCATCTTGTGTTCTGCCCCGCTGTCCCAAGCTGCTCCAAGAATCGCATATCCCCGTCGTACAAGAGCCGGATATCCGGAATGCCGTACCGCAGCATGGCGATCCGGTGCGGCCCCATGCCGAAGGCCCAGCCGGTGTACTTCTCGGGATCAACGCCCACATGCTCGAATACCGCCGGGTGCACCATGCCGCAGCCCAGGATCTCCATCCACCCGGTTCCCTTGCAGGCCGGGCAGCCACGGCCGTGGCACAGGTGGCATTCGACATCCATCTCCGCCGAGGGCTCGGTGAAGGGGAAGTACGAGGGGCGGAAGCGCACTTTGGTCGTCGGCGAGAAGAACTGGTGCGCGAAGTGGGCCAGGGTCGCCTTGAGATCCACGAACGAGATGCCCTCGTCCACGGCCAACCCCTCGATCTGCGAGAATGCCGGCGCGTGGGACGCGTCGAAGGGATCGTTGCGATAGACCAGTCCCGGAATCACCACTCGCACCGGGGGAGGCGATTGGAGCATGGTCCGGATCTGCACCGGTGACGTATGGGTCCGGAGCAGCAGCCTTCCGCCCTGCTCGCCCTCGATCGGGGGCGCATCCAGGTACAGAGTATCGTGCAGGTCCAGGGCCGGGTGGTCGGCCGGGAAGTTGAGCGCGGTGAAGTTGTACCACTCGGTCT
>DASYVW010000518.1:0-8966 GCA_035936675.1 Gemmatimonadales bacterium | reverse complement strand
ATACATACGGCGCGAACGACCGCCGCCGCGATGCCGGCCGGCTGGTGGCCGGCGGGACACTCGGACTCGCACTGCCGCTTTGGGGCCATCTCTGGAGCCACTTCTCGCCCTTATTGCTTCCCGGCTTCATCCTGGTCGCGGGAGTGATCGGGATGATGCTCATCATCGAGCGATACCTCATCGATCACGCCGTGCGGAAGCTGTGGCCCATCGGCCCCGGCGCGGCTCGCGCGCTCCTCATCGGGCGGGACGACCATACGAGGCGCGCGCTCGAGCACCCGAGTCTCTCGGATGCTCGGGCATTTGCGTTCGGGGGCATTCTGAATCCCGACGAGTTCGGGCTGCAGTCAGGGCATGGCGGCTTCAGCCGCCTGTGTCAAACCATCAAGCAGTATCGCGCCGACACGATCGTGCTTACCGGCCCATTGGACGACCAGGCGCTTGCGCTCGTGATCGACGCGGCCGCGGCGGCGGGGTGCCAGTTGTACGCCATACCCCGGTCGTTCGCCGTGGGGGGTGTGGAGTCCCGCATGGTCTGGAGCGGGGGCGCGCCCCTCGTGGCGCTCAACCGCCCAGGGCTCCGTGGTCGCCAGCTCGTGATCAAGCGGACGCTGGATATAGTTGTCTCGGGTCTGGGCATGATTCTCCTCTGTCCCGTCTTCGTCCTGACTGCGCTCGCGGTCTACATCTCGTCGCCGGGACCAACCTTCTTCCGCCAGACCCGGGTGGGATTGGGCGGGAAGGTGTTCAAGATCACGAAATTCCGCAGCATGGTGCATGATGCGGAGGCGCGGCTGGACGATCTTACGCCCAAGAGCCTCTACAGCGATCGCCGTCTATTCAAGGTCAAGGACGACCCCCGGGTCACCCGGGTGGGCAATTTCCTTCGCCGGACCAGCCTGGACGAGCTTCCCCAGCTCTGGAACGCGTTCGTCGGCAACATGTCGTTGGTCGGCCCCCGGCCCCCGCTGCCGAGCGAGGTGGACCTCTATGAGGAGCACCACTACACGCGGTTCGATGTGAAGCCGGGGATTACCGGCCCCTGGCAGGTCAGTGGACGGAACACCATCACCGACTTCGATGAGGTGATCCGGCTGGAGACCGACTACATCCGCGAGTGGACCATCTGGAAGGACCTGGGGATTCTGCTGCGGACCATTCCCACCGTGGTGCTCATGCGGGGCGCGCACTAGCCTCTCGCTACCAGGACCGCCCGGTCGTTCGGTAGCAGCGGTAGGTTTCGCTCACGACATCAGCAAACTCCCTCCGGAATCGATCGGGCGCAAAGCGGACCGCATTTTCCCGGCAGGCGTCCGGGCTAATCTTCTGCCCCTCCCGCTCGAACCGCTCAACCGCTTCGATAATGGACTGCGTTGACTGCTCCGAGAAGAGAAGACCGGTCGGAGTCGGCGAGTCGAGGTCGAAGAGAGTCTCACGCACCCCACCCCTGCCGTACGCGATCACCGGCGTCCCGCACGCTTGTGCCTCCAGCGGAGCTATCCCGAAGTCCTCTTCCGCCGCAAAGACGAAGGCACGCGCCCCGCGAAGATGGTCCCGCAGCACTTCGAACGGCTGCTGGCCGAGAAACTGGATGTTGGGCTTGCCCCGGACGCGCACGCGCCGGGCTTCGGGCCCATCCCCGATGACCACCAGGCGCCGCTCGGGCATGGCCGCAAAAGCCTCGACGATGAGATCCACCCGCTTGTATGGCACCAGCCGCGAGGCGGTGACGTAGAAGTCGTCGCGGGCGCCCCCGGGGGTGAAACCCTCTACATCGACCGGGGGATAAATGACGGTGGAGTGCCGCCGGTAGGCCTTCCAGATCCGTCGGGCGATGAACCGGGAGATCGCGATGAAGCGATCCACGCCGTTCGCCGTTCGGGCATCCCAGAGGCGAAACCGGTGCAGCATCCAGCGCGCCAGCACGCCTCTGACGCCGTGATCCAGCCCGGTCTCGCGCAGGTACTGGTCCTGCAGATCCCAGGCGTAGCGCGCCGGCGAGTAGCACATGCAGAGATGGGGCTGATCGGGTCCGCTGAGCACGCCTTTGGCCACTGCGTAGGAGCTGGAGACCACGAGGTCGTAGGCTGACAAGTCGAACTGCTCGATGGCCAGCGGCATGAGGGGGAGGAAGCGGCGGTAGCCCCGCCGAATGCCGGGAATGCGCTGGAGGAATGAGGTGCCGACCGGTTTGCCGCGGAGGAACTGCCGTTCGGCATCGGGCAGGAAGTCGATCAGGCTGTACAGGTCGGCGTCAGGGTAGAGGGCGAGCATCTGCTCCAGGACCCGTTCCGCCCCCGCGTAGGTCACTAGCCAGTCGTGCACGATGGCGATCTTCATGCGGCGAGCAACCTCTCCAGCACGGTCAGCACGGCTGCGGCGGATCGGTCCCAGGTGAACTGGCGGGCGCGCTCCAGCCCCCGGCAGCGGAGCGTCGCGCGGAGCTCCGGCTGGTGGAGAAGCCGCAGAACGGCCTCCGCGATGCTCCCGGAATCGAGCGGATCGAAGTAAAGGGCCGCGTCGCCACAAACCTCCGGCAGCGAGGCTGCGCGCGAAACGATCGCGGGGCATCCAGCGGCCATGGCCTCCAAGGGAGGAAGACCGAACCCCTCGTACAATGAGGGCTGCACTACGGCCTCGGCGTGGGAGACGTATCGCTGAAGAAGCTCCTGCGGAACAGCGCCCAGCAACTGGACCCGCGGAGCCAGCCGTTCGGCGGCTGCCCGGGCGTCCGCATCCCCACTCAGAAAGCCTTCATTCTTGCCGAGGATCAGCAAGTCGCACGAGATGCGGGGAGCCAGCTGCTCGAAGGCTTGCAGGAGTCGATTCAGATTCTTGTGCGGTTTCACGTTGCCTACGTAGAGAAGGTAGGGCCGCGGATGGGGTGACGGGGACGGGGGAATCTCGAACCACGCGCGGTCCACTCCCAGATGCACTACCTGAGGCTCCGTCCGCCGGACGCCGACCAGACGCGCGAACTCCGCCCGGGTGAACTCCGAATCGGTCATGATCGCATCGGCCGAGCGGCTGACCCGGTCAAACATGAACCGGGCATAAGCCCGCCGATGGAGTCCGCCAACGAACTCGGGCAGGGCCAGGTGCGCCAGGTCGTGAATCGTCACCACCAGGCGCCCCGGCCAGGCGACCGGAATGTTGTAGTGGGGGGACCAGAGGATATCGGTCCGCCTCGGCACCCGACGGGGGAGGGCGATCTGCTCTCTGATCGAGTAGATCGGTGCGTCGAAATCGATCACCCGGGCGTTAGGGGCCCGCGTCCACGGAAACCCGGCCAGCATGGGCCCGGGACCGATCAGCACGAAGTCGATCTCCGGCCTCTCGGCGATCAGCCTGGGGAGCCACTCGGCGATGCAGGTGCCGATTCCGGAGGCGCCGATCATTCGGGCGTCGACCGTGATCGTGTTTCGCGAGGTGGCCGGCATCAAGCGACCGAGAGCCCCGGAGTGCCGTCAGTCTGCATGGAGATAACGCGCCAACACGGCGGCCGATCCACGCCACGTGGGAAGTAGGCCGGAGGCCAACGCCGGAGACCGAGAGCGGGTGATCGCGCAACGCAGGCCCTCGCGGAGCCCTTCGGCAGTAGGCGGTACGTAGACCGCGTCCTCACCTCCCGCCTCACGGATCTCGGGAAGGTCAGTCGCGAGTACGGTGGCGCCACAGGCCCTCGCTTCCAGAACCGGAAGACCGAACCCTTCATAGCGTGAGGGAAACACAAAGGCATGGCACCCGGAATAGAGTGTGGCTAACTGGTCGTCGCTGACAAAGCCGAGCGGCATCACCGACTCGGGGTCGCCGGCGGAGCTCGGCACCGTACGGAGGACGGCGCGAAGGCGCTCGTCCTTCCAGCCGGCCCCCCCAGCCAGGACTAAGCGGTATCCTCCTAACTCTCCTTCCGACTGCATCGTTCGAAACACCCGAATCAGGAGCTCGAGGTTCTTACGTGGCTCCCAGGTACCGACCGCAAGGAAGTACGGTTGGGGGATGCCGAACGACTTGAGTGTTCCCTTGACGGCCTCGGTGCCGGAGGGCCGGAAGACAGACGATACGGCGGGCGGCGCCACCGCCGCGAGCGGGCCCCCTAGCCAAGCCTGAAGACGCACCGCGGTGCCGTGTGAGATCGCCAGCCGCTGATCGGCGCGGCGGACGTCCGGGCCAAAGAACAGCCGGTGCGCCATCAGGTGAGTCGACCCCATAGTCTCAGGCGCGATTCGGAAAGTGAGGTCGTACACGGTCGTGAGCCGCCGCACTGCGGCAGGAAGCGGCGGCAGCAGGGTAGCCGAGGCCCAGAAGACGTCGAGGCGATCCTCCCGGCACAACCGACCTGCCCGTAGCTTGAGCCACGCAATGGGCTTGAGACCTCGCGCCCAGCGGTGCGGCTCGACCCGGCAGCACCACCGGCCTGATGTGATAGGAAGCTCAACCGGCTCCGGCGCGTATACGAAGAACTCCGCCTCGGGGATGAGGGTGTCGAGCTCCCGACAGATCTCGAAGACGTACCGGCCGACTCCCGTGCGACGCCCCTGCAGCGCACGGCCGTCCAGTCCAACCCTCATTTCGTGAGCGCGAGGCAGGCCACAGACTCGGCAGCCACGGGCTGCCCCCGTCGCCACCCGGGAGACGTGTGCAAGTCGACGTATGTCGCGGTTGCCGAATCGTGACGATCGCTGCGCCGCCAGCCTGCCGGGATATAGCGAAACAGGTGCTCCAGCACGGCGCTTGGCTGGAAGGCCTCGATCACCCGATCGACCATGCCGCCGTCGAACACCTGGAGCCAGGTGAGGTCGGCATGGCGGCCATAGGGTACGCTGAGGTATAGCTGCCCCCCCGGACGAAGGATCCTCGCCATCTCGCGTACGGCGGCCACATAGCCGAAGGGATCGCGTTCAACCGGCGCGCCATTGGTGTAGAATCGCGCGTTGTCCAGCCCCACGTGCTCGAGCGTTGACAGGCTGACCACGTGATCGAAAAACGCGTCGCGGAAGCAAGTGCGACGGAGATCCTGGAAAGTGTAGGAGATACCCTCGCGCCAGAAGCTGTGGCGCTCCGGGGCCAGAGTGCAGATGTAGACCGTCTTGTCGGCGAGGGTCGGACGGTTCAGGAGAAAGCGAAAGTTCAGGACCGACCCCGCGTCGAGCAGGAGCCCCGGGCCGGGCGGCAGATGAGCAAAGAGCCAGGGATACTCGACGATGCGCTCGTCCAGGTCGAGACCGTAGCCTTCCGGCAGGCGGTTGACATGGAACTCCCCCCGATCGAGCACCCGGCGCACCCGCTCTTCCTTATATGCGCCGTAACCTGTGGTGAAGGGACGGCCGCCACGAGCCCGGTACCAGGCCGATTTCAGCCGGCCTGAAGCGACCTCCACAGCATTTCCATTGATCATCGGGCCGGTACGGAGGCCAGGATCCTGGCTCTTCCGTCTTCGGCGTCGGTCTCGGTCTCGGCGGGATAAGTGAAAGGCCAGGTGAAGAGTATTCCGTCGCAGATCACGTCCAATCCCCGACTCCGGCCGGGCCCGAGCTCGCGAAAGGATCCTAGCTGAACCCGGTAGGGCACGTCATCCTTGCTCGGCTGCATGAACTCGAGCGGGATCATACGCCGAAAGAAGAAGTGAAAGGCGTATCGCCGCGCGCGCTCCATCTGTGCCCCGGACATGCCCGCCGACAGCGGCAAGCGCTCCAGGAGTGCGAAGTAGTCCGCCGGAGTGGCCGCATCCATGGTCAAACCCTTATTCCGGATCCAGGCTTCGCCCGCGACGATGACGGGTATCCCGATGCTGGTGAGCTCGACCCCCGTCTTGGTGCCGTATATCAGCACTGCGTTGCAGCGGGACATCACGGCGTATGTGCTCACCTGGCTCTCCGGCCCAATGATG
Organism: Gemmatimonadales bacterium; assembly: GCA_035936675.1. Classification (GTDB taxonomy): domain Bacteria; phylum Gemmatimonadota; class Gemmatimonadetes; order Gemmatimonadales; family GWC2-71-9; genus CAVVWJ01. Next base: position 3,076 of record DASYVW010000518.1, on the reverse strand, counting down.
AACACGTTCGGGGGAAGTGTCGGAAAACGCTTGCGGATCTCCGCCCCGATCGGCTGACGGGAGACCAGGCTGCCCCGGAGCTCCGCCGGATGCACCCGAATGATCAACTGCAGATCGGGCCGCCGGGTAAACCACTCGATGGTGGAAACCACCCATTCCAGCATGTTGGGGAAGGCGTTGGCCGGATAGTGCAGCTGCGCGTCCCACATCACATTGGTTAGCAGGCCGACGCTGGGCTTGGAGAAGTCCGTGCCCACCTCGCGGCCGATCTGGTCGAGATCGGCCATGGGCCGGTCGTGAAACCAGATCCAGTCCTGGGTTCCGTGCCAGCGGCTCTCGAGGTACTCGAGCAGTCCCGCCTCCAGCGACTTGGACCACCGCATGTGTTCCCAGCCCTCGGTCGGCTCTGTCAGCAGCGTGTGATGGTACGTGTCGCCGTGACTGAAGATGAAGCACTGCTTTCGGTAGGCAGGATTCCAGTTCACCACCCGCACCCCCGCCTGGCGGCAGCACTCGCCGATGAGGCCCTGCGGCACATAGATCCCGTGGTGAAACACGGCCACCTCATAAGGCACCTCCCGCAGGAGGGCGCGGGTGGCGAAGGACGTCAGCAGGGCCGCGCCGAAATAGCGGCGCAGCACCGCTTCGGCCTCGGGCTCACCTTCCAGGGTAGCACGGGCGTAGAACCGTAACGCGCCGGCGAGCGCGTGCTCTCCGACGGCGATGTCGTCGAAGGTGTAGTCAGGGATCTCAGCCAGGGGGACCTCGGCTGCCAAGCTCGCGGCGAGCTTGCGGTCGTCGTGAGTAAGGTATTCCCCATAAGTCCTCACTCGGATTCCGAGGGCGCGAAAGACGGCGGCTCCCGACTCGAAGCATCCGTGACAGAGATCCTTGGACGGCCCGTGACGGGCAAACCGGCTCTGGTTGGGATACCAGGTCACGTCGGCTGCCAGACACGCAGGCAGCATCGAGTCGCAGAGCAGGACATCGACCTCGGCGCCGCGCAAGGTGAGGGCCGCGGTCAGCACGCTCTCCAGCGAGGTGCCGGCGAGATGACTCCCCACACTGGTGGCCATGAGCACCCTGGGGCCGCCGCGAGCTGCCGCGACCGCCTGGTCCCATGCGGCATGCTCCGGGCCTATGATGGCGGTCCAATCCGGCTGCTCCGTCGCCAGGCGGCGGCGCCGGGCCAGCAACCGCGCCTGGCGCTCGAGTGCCGGCACGCGGCGGAGTTGATCCCGAAGCAGCTCCCGAATGCGGATCACACGGACTCCAGTGAGCGCGACAGACCCAGCCGAGCCAGGAACTGGTCCGGCTCCGGAAGTGAGGGCAGGAGCCACCACGGTTCGGTCGCTCGGAGCTGCTCCAGAGTGTAGCCGCCCGTGGCGACAGCCACTACGCGCGCGCCGATCGCCTTGCCGCACGCGACGTCGTGAGGAGTGTCCCCGATCACGTAGATCTGTTCAGGCGAAAGGGTGCCGACGATCTGTCGTGCCTGGGCCAGTGCGGTTCGGGCGATGGTAGCGCGGTCATCGGCCCCGTCGGCGAACGCCCCCCCCTCGAAAAACCTGGCGAGCCCATAGTGCCGAAGTTTGGCCCCGGCTCCACTCCGGGTGTTGCCCGTGAGCAGCGCCGAGTGGACCTCGGGCCTGCCACGTAGCCGCTCCAGGATGGGCAACACGTTGGGGAGCACTGCGCCGGTTCGCCGCCCCAGGCACTCCGGCAGGCGCCGCTCGTAGCTCTGCAGCAGGCCGTCCGCGTCGGCCGGACCGAGCCCCTGAGTCGCCGCGAGCCGGCGCGCGATCTCGACGTCAGTAAGGCCGGCGGTCTGGAATTCGGAGAGATCCACCGGCTGCCCCAGCCGCTCTGCCACTGCCTCTTCCCACGCGTGGATGCCCGCCCGCGCCGTGGTGAGCAGTGTCCCGTCGATGTCCCAGAACAGGACGGTGGTCATGCCCGCTGCCGCTCGCGCTGCACCACAGCCCCCACCTGCTGCGCCAGGCTGGCCGCATCGAGCTCGTGGGCCACCAGCGCCTCGGAGTTCTGACCGCACACCGGCAGCGCGTCCAGCCCGAGTTGGCGGACCACCACGCCCGAGAGCCCGAGGGCCGCAATGCGGGCGGCCAGCATCTGTCCCTGACCGAACGCGACGTAGTGGTCATCGAGGGTAAAGACCTGCCGGCAATCGCCTATCGTGTTGAGCAGCCAGGAGTCGTCGACCCGATTCAGCCAGGGGAGATTTATCACCGTCAGCCCGACACCCCGATCCTCCCGCAGCCGTACCGCCGCCTCATAAGCTTGCGCCAGCAACACGGGGCCGTAGGCAAAGAGAATCGCGTCCTCGCCCTCGGTAAGTGCTACTCCCCGGCCCTCCGCGAGACGGTAGTCGGGGGGCAACTGGTAGGGAACGTGACACGGGATCGAGACCAGACGGAGGTAGCAGCTCTCCGCTGTGCCACGCACGCAGTACTCGACCGCAGCCGCCACTTCTTCCTCGCACGACGGCTCGAGCAGGACCAGCCCGGGAACGCCTGCCAGTGCCGAGATGTCGCGGACCGACTGGTGCGAGTGGCCGGGACCGCTGGGCAGCAGGCCAGCCAGGGAGCCGACGTACACGATCTTGGTGCGCTCGGTGGCGTTGTTGTAGATCTGCTCGTTGGCCCGAGTGGAAAGAAAGCAGGCAAAGGAGTGGACCACCGGAAGCAGGCCCCGGAGTGCCATGCCACCCGCCTGGGAAACCATGTCCTGCTCGGCAATCCCGCACTCCACGTATCGGTCCGGGAACCGTTCTCGGAAGGCGATGAGCCCGCAGTCCAGCTCGAGGTCCGCGTCGAGGGCCACCAGCTTGGGATTTCGCTCAGCCTCCGACAGGAGCGCACGGGAGTAAGCCGGTATCAGCCGTTGCGCGCCCTGTGCGCTGGGGCGATCGGAGCGCGGCCGGCTCTCGAGCTGTAAGGGGGGCTCCCGCAGCACGGCGAGCTGGCCGGCTGCATGCTCCGCGAGCTCCTGGAGTGCCCGGGCGTAGCTGTCGTCGTCGGGAGCGCCGCTGTGAAATCGGTAAAAGCGCTCGCCGGTT
>DASYVW010000517.1:0-3434 GCA_035936675.1 Gemmatimonadales bacterium | reverse complement strand
TCAGCCTCGGGTTTGCGAGCAGCGCGGTCGCGACCATCACCGACCTTGGCACGCTGGGCGGGATTGGCAGTGTAGCCAACGGCATCAATGCCAGCGGACGGATCGTCGGTGAGAGCGCGACCGAGGTGGCGGACGAGCCGCACGCCTTCTACTGGCAGTCGGGCACCATGACGGACATGGGAACGCTGGGGGGGGGCTCCAGCAGCGATGCGAATGGGATCAGCAACGCGGCCTACATCGTCGGCTCGAGCACCATAAACCCCTCAGGTACGCGCGCATTTCTGTGGCAGAATGGCACCATGAGCGACCTCGGTATGCTGCCCGGGGGCACTTATAGCGCTGCCTACGCGGTCAATTCGAGTGGGCAGGTGGTGGGGCTGAGCGAAAACAATAGTTCTGGTGTTTCCAGGCCAGTCCTGTGGTACAACGGATTGGTGACCGACCTCGGTACACTCGGGGAGAACTACAGCATTGCCTATGGCATCAACGACAACGGCGACGTGGTGGGCCAGAGCACTACCAGCTTGGGTGGGCGTGCCTTCCTGTGGCAGAACGGCACCATGAAGAACCTCGGCACGCTCGGCGGCAGTTCCAGTGTTGCGCTGGGCATCAGCCGCTATGGCCAGGTGGTCGGCTATAGCTCGACCGCCACCGACCAGGTGCGCGGCTTCCTGTGGGAGGCTGGTCGGATGCGGAATCTCGGCATGCTCGGAAGTGCGCAGGGCATCAACGACAACGGCCAGGTGGTCGGCTATAGCTCGACCGCCACCGGCCAGACCCACGCCTTCGTGTGGTACAATGGCACCGTGAGCGATCTCGGCACACTGCCCGGGGGCGACCGCAGCGTGGCCAGCGCCATCAACAACACGGGCCAGGTGGTGGGCGAGAGCAATCGCACCGTCGGCGGCGCTCCCTATGCCGTGCGCTGGACCCTCGCCCCGGTAAACTTCTGGACCCCGCGGGCCGCGCTCCCATCGGCTCGCCGAGGGCCCGCCGTCGGCGTGGCGAACGGCCTGCTCTACGCGATCGGAGGCCTCAACGGCGCGGACGCGGCGCTGAGTAGTGTGGTCGCCTACAACCCGAGCACCAACGCCTGGAGTACCAAGGCCTCCCTGCCGGCCGCCCGCCAGGGCGGCAACGGGGCGGCGGCGATCGGGAGCATGCTCTACGTAGCGGGCGGCTACGACGCGGCCGGGGCGCTCACGCGCACGCTCTATGCCTACAACGCGAGCACCAACACCTGGAGCACCCGGGCCAACATGCCGGCGGTCAGCGCCTGCGGCGGCTCCGCCATGATCAGCGGCAAGCTCTACGTCTTCACCGGCTGCAGGCTCTCGAGTACCGGGGCCCAGATCGCCGCCGGGTCGCTATACCGCTATGACCCGAGCACCAACCTATGGGCCACGCTCCATTCGGCTCCCTCGGTGCACGCCCAGCCTGCCGTGGGTGTGATCAGCGGCAAGCTCTACGTGGTGGGCGGGAACAACGGGGCCAGCGTGGCGGTCCGCCGGCTCGACGTGTACGACCCGGCCACGAACACCTGGTCCACGAACGCGCCGATGCCGACCGCACGAGTCGCCGCAGGTGCGGCGGTGGTTGGGGGCAGGCTCCATGTGATAGGCGGGCGGAACGGGGGGACCTACCTGAACACGGTCGAGGCCTACGATCCAGTCACCAACTTCTGGGTGGTGCGGGCTGCCATGCCCGCCGCCCGCGCGGGATTCGGGGTAGGCGTGATCAGCAGCCTGGCCTACGCCGCCGGAGGCCGCAACAGCACCAGCGTGCTCGCGACGAACGAGCGCTATACCCCGTAACCACGGCACGATCCCAGCGTTGTCCTGGCCGAGACGGCGCGCGCCTCTTGGGATGGACAGCCCAATCCGCTAACTTGCGTGCTCGTCGCGCTTTCGGGGCGGTAGCTCAGCTGGGAGAGCACCTGGTTTGCAACCAGGGGGTCGCCGGTTCGATCCCGGTCCGCTCCACTTGGTATATCAATGCCCTGCAGTGGTTTCACTGCTGGGCTTTTTCCTTTCCTTGAAAGAGTGTTGTGAGTTGTGTTGTGAGTTGACCGGCGTTCGCCGGTCATCCCGAGGGCGCGAAGCGCCCGAGGGATCTCTCAACCGCTCACCAGCCTCTGCGTCGGATGCAGCACCACCTGTTTGACCGTTGCTGCATCAACCTGCTGGTAGGACGTGAGAATGGTCCGTTCGTCCCGCCAGCCTCCAGCGGCGGCCACATCCTTCACCGGGTATCCCTTCCGTTCGGTCGCCCACTTCCTTCTCAGCGTGTGCCAGAGCCCACCACGTTCGGTCTCGAGCCCAGCCTTTGTGAAAGCCCGCCTCAGCCAGTGGTCCAGCAGGTGCCGGTTACAGGGCTTAGTCGGGTCCTTGGGGGCAGGGAAGACCGGCGCTGAACCGATGGCACGCTGGGCCTTCCTGGCTTCTCGCAAAGCGTCCTTCACGGCGTCGCTCATCCGGCGGACATCTTCGAAGCCCGACTTGTCGAACTGCGCCCGCCAGCGGATTTCTCCGGCCTGAAAGTCTACATCGTCCCACCGGAGGTTCCGCCAGGCCGAGATCCGCCGACCGGTTCCTTCCGCGACCACCAGCGCCAGCTTCAGCAGCGGATGAACCTCTCCCGCTACCTTGAGCAGCTTCAGATAAACGTCGTGGCGCATCACCGGGCGCCGCGGATTTCGCTCCCGAGGGAGCCTGATGCCATGCAGCGGGTTTTCTTGGATCAAGCGTCGCCCGCTACTCCTCCGCTCGCGGACCCCCCAGTTCAAGGCCCACTGCAACGTCAAAAGGTCAGCCTCGATTGCCCGGTCCCGAACCGATTGGTTGGGCTTCACTCCTTGGAGACTCGGGTCACCCGCCCGCCGAGCCATGGTGTACCTCCGTACGTCTGACTCGGACAGGCTCAGTACGTTTCGGTCGGCTCCGAGAAATGCCACGACACGGTCGAGCTTCCTCTTGTCCTCCCGCTGGCCCCGCTCGCCCTTGCCCCGATGCTGCGGGCTCTCCAAGTACATCCGGGCTAGCATCCCCAGCGTTAGACTTTCCTCCCTGATTGCCTGCTCGTTGGCTAGCAGGCCGCTCAGGAGCTCGTAAGCCTGCCGGGTGGCTAATTCACGGTCCCGGTGGCCAAGACTCTTCCGGTCCTCCTTTCCGTTCACCCAGGTCGACCGCATGATGGGGCCGCCGGGTCGAGCTTCATACAGCCGCACCCGCCGGCCAGGTTCACCGATGGACTTCGACCAGCGTCGTTTGGTCCTCGTCATAGAGGCCTCCGTCGTCTGGCGATGTCCTGGGCATCGGCATTGGGATCATAGGTTACGGTTCCGGGGTGGGCAAGCTTCTCCAGGTCTCCCCGCCGAATACGGTGATGGGCCCGGGGGCTGGACCGTCTGTCAGGTAGAACACCGCTCCGAACTG
>DASYVW010000516.1:0-2748 GCA_035936675.1 Gemmatimonadales bacterium | reverse complement strand
CGGCGACCCCAGGGTGAGGCAACGGTATAGCGATCAATCGGGTGACCCCGACGTGGTAACCGTCAGACGGTACAGGGCCGGGAGGAGCAGCAGGGTCAAAAATGTGCTGGTCACGAGTCCCCCAATCAGCACGACCGCCATGGGCTGTTGCAGCTCCGCGCCCGCGCCGAAGCCCACCGCGAGCGGCAGCACCGCGAGCGAGGCCGACGCCGCCGTCATCAGCACGGGCCGCAGTCGCACCTGGCCGGCGGTACGGGCGGCTTCCTCCGGAGGCAGGCCACGGCCACGCGCGTCGTTCGCGTACTGCATCAGCAGCACCGCGGTCTGGATCGCGAGGCCGAAGAGGGCCAACAGTCCGATGAGTGACGAGACGTTCAGCGTGATCCCTGTGACGAACAACGCGGCGATCCCCCCGCAGAGAGCGAGCGGGACCGTGAGCAGCATTAGACCCGCCTGCCGCGCCGAACCGAACGCGGCGTGCAGGATGATGAAGATCACCACCACCGACCCGACGAGCGCCGCCCCGATCGCTCGCTGGACTTCCCGCTGGTTTTCATAGCTGCCGCCAAAGACGACGCGGTAACCCGGTGGGAGCCGGAGGCTGGCGAGGCCCGAGCGGATCTGCGCCACCGCCGAGGCGAGATCGGTTCCGGCCAGGTTGGCGCTGACCTGGACGCGGCGCTCACCGTTGTCGCGCCGGATGACGGAAGGCCCCAGCGTGAGCGAGACGCTCGCCACCTGGTCCAGCCGCACGAAGCGCCGCTCGGGTAAGCTGATGGGCAGGCGGCCCAGATCCTCGATGTCTGCGCGATCCTCGGGCCGGAGCCGCACGAACACGGCGTACTCCTTGCGCTGGCCGCGGAGGACGGTGGTGACGGTGCGGCCCTCGTAGGCAAGCTCCACTGCCTCGGCCACGTCCTCAGGGTCCAGGCCGTAGCGCGCCGATGCCCCCCGGTCCACTTGGAGGGCCACCTGGGTGATCCCCCCCGCCGCCTCCGGGTTCACGTCGACCACCCCCGGCACCTTCACCATCAGGTGGGCGAGGCGCTCTTCGGCGGCAGCGAGCGTGTCGAGGTTATCCCCCACGATGCGAACGGCCAGCGGTGCCGTGGTGCCGCCGAGGCTTTCTTCTATCCGCTCGACCAGCGGCGCGGTCACAATCACCCGGGCCCCAACGACGGTGAGGCTGTCGCGCATCCAACCGCGCACCGCGCCGATTGACTCATGCCGCCGGCCGAACGGCACCAGCCGCACCCAGATCTCGGAGTTGTTGACGCCCTCGACCTCTTCGCCGCCCTCGGGGCGGCCCGCGCGTACGACCACCTCTTCGACATCCGGTCCCCTGCCGGCGATCGCCGCGGCACGGCGCGCCAGGCGGTCGGTGACGGCGAGGCTCGTCCCGGGCGGTGTCTGGACCTTGACGAGCAATGCTCCTTCGTCCCAGGCGGGGAGGAAATCAACGCCCACCCAGCGGGCGGCGACTCCGGTCGCCACCACGATCACGAGCGCGACGGCCACTGCGCCTGCGCGGTGCCGCAGGGCGGCGGTGAGAAGGACGGTGTAGCGGCGGTGCACAGCGCTCAGAAACCGGCTCTCTAGCGGTGCGCGCGAGGCTCGGGCGGGCAGGAAGGTGCGGCACAGCACCGGGGTGACCGTAAGGCTCAGTACGTAACCCAGCACTACCGTCACAACCACCGTGAAGGCGAACGGGGCAAACAGCCGGCCCGCGATCCCGCTCAGAAAGAACACCGGGAGGAACACGCCCGCGATGATGAGCGTCGCGAACGTCACCGGCCGCCGCACCTCGAGTGACCCCTCGAGAGTCGACCCGTCGGGGTCGTCAGGGTTCTGTTGGAGGTGGCGGAAGATATTTTCCGTGTCCACAATAGCCGCGTCGATCATGATGCCGAGCCCCACGGCGATGCCGCCCAGCGACATCGTGTTGAGCCCGACGCCGGCCACCCACATGACGGCGAACGCGATGGTTACGGACAAGGGCATGATGGCCGCGATCACGAGCGTCAACACCCAGTCGCCCACGAGCAGCCAGATCACTAACAGCACGGCCGCTCCGCCGATGAGGAGCGCGTCGCGAAGGTTAGCCAACGAGACGTCGATGAGCTGCGACTGCGAATAGAACGTCCGCACGGTCACTCCCGGCGGCAGGTGCGGGCGCAGCTCGGCCAACGATCGCTCCACGGCCGTGACGATCGGCCGGGTGTCGGTGGCGAACTGCTTCACGACGGTGCCGGTCACCGCCACCGCGCCGCCGACCGTGGCGCTCGAGCGCCGAATCGCGCTCCCCTCCCGCACGACGGCGAGCTGCTTCAGGAGCACGGGACGCCCGTTGACCGTGGTGACGCGAACGTTGGCGAGGTCCTCGATCGTGCGAATACGCCCCAGACCGCGGATGGTCAGCTCCTGGGCGCCGGTAACGAGGAACCCTCCCGCAAAGTTGAGGTTGGAGCGCTGCACGGCCTCCTGCACATCGCCCACTCCCAGGCCGTAGCCAGCGAGAGCATCGAGCCGCACCGCGATGTCGTACTGCCGAACCTCGCCGCCCATGGTGAGCACCCGCTGCACGCCAGGGATTCCCAACAGTGCAAAGCGCAGGTCGTAGTCGGCGAACTCGCGGAGGTCGCGTGGCGGGAGGGAGCCGACCAGGTAGAACTCGAGGACCTGGTTCAGCCGGCTCGTGGCGCTCGACAGGACGGCGGGCCGGGTACCGGAAGGGAACGAGGCTTGGGC
>DASYVW010000515.1:0-1870 GCA_035936675.1 Gemmatimonadales bacterium | reverse complement strand
CGCGAGTCGCGAGTCGCGAGCTATCCCTAGTAGTCGCTAGTCGTTAGTCGCTAGAGCAAGGAGCCCTGAATCTCTCCGAGACTCGCCACTCGCTGCTTAAGTCCAGCGACTAACAACTAAGGGCTAACGACTGACGACTAGCAACTAGCGACTAGCGACTAGCGACTACTCCAAATGATACGCCTTGATCTTCCGATACAGCGTCCGCTCGCCGATGCCGAGCACTTCGGCCGCGCGACGGCGGTTTCCTTTGTACTCGTGCAACGCCGCGTCGATGGTCGCGCGTTCCACTTCGGCCATCGTCATTCCGGGCCGATAGAGTACCGGCTGGTTCCCGTCGTGGTCCAGCTCGGACATCACGTCGGTGATCCGGGCGTGCTCGCCGATGTCGATCACCTGCACTCGCTGCGGATGATCGTCGAGCCGGCGGCGCAGCTCCTCGATCTGGAGCCGGAGATCCACCAGGCTCCGGAGGATGAACTCCAGCTCCTGCACCGGCACGTCGCGCCCCAGCTGCTGGAGCCGCATCGGCAACAGCGTCCCCGCACCCTCGAGCACATCGGCCGGAATATCCGCCGCGCGGATCTCGGTACCCGGCGCGAGCACCACCATCGACTCGATCAGGTTCCGCAGTTGGCGGACGTTGCCCGGCCACGGCGCGTTCACCAGCCGCTGGAGCGCCTCGGGCTCCATCCCCCGGAACTGGCGGTCGTGGGTCTTGGCGAGCTCGCGGATGAACCGGCGCACCAGCAGCGGGATGTCGCCGCGCCGCTCGCGCAGCGGGGGAAGATAGATGTTGAGGACGTTGAGCCGGTAGTAGAGGTCGTCGCGGAACTCGCCCAGCGCCACCGCGTCCCGCAGTGCGCGATTGGTCGCGGCGATCACCCGGACGTTCACCTTGATCGGCTGGACGCCGCCCACCCGGAAGAAGGTCTGGCTCTCCAGCACCCGGAGCAGCTTCACCTGGGTGGAGAGCGGGATCTCCCCGATCTCGTCGAGGAAGATCGTCCCGCCGTCGGCCAGCTCGAAGCGGCCGAGCCGGCGCTCCGCCGCCCCGGTGAACGCCCCCTTCTCATGGCCAAAGAGCTCCGACTCCAGCAGCGTGTCCGGCAACGCGGCGCAGTTGACCGTGATGAACGCCTGGCCCCGCCGGCGAGAGAGATCGTGGAGCGCCTTGGCCACCAGCTCCTTCCCCGTCCCGCTCTCCCCCTGGATCAGCACCGTGCTCGACACCGGCGCCATCTGCTCGATCTTGACCAGCACCTCCTGGATCGGCGCGCTCTCCCCGACGATCCCGGTGCGCTCCTGCAGCCGGCGCCGCTCGATCAGCCGGCGGGCGGTGGCTACCGCGTCGTCCGGCGAAACCGGCTTGGTCATCACCTCGGTGGCGTGGAGCCGGCTCACCCGCTCGGTCCGCTCCGAGTCGGTCGGCTCCAGCAGCGCCAGCGTCGAGATCTCGGCGTCGTGGGCCAGGGCGGCGAGCTGCTGGGCGTGAGGGTCGTGCACCGCGCCGGTGAGGATGACCAGCTCGGGGCTCTCCCGCCGCACCGTCGCCCGGACGTCGTCCACCGACGAGAACATCGCCGTGGTGAGCTTGGCCGCCTCGAACGCCGCGTTGAGCCGCACCGCGGTCTCGAGGTCGTCCATGGTGATGAGGATCTGGGAGGCCATGGGGTGGAAAGTAATGAGAGGGACGGCAGTCCACTTGACTCCTGCTTGATCACTGGCCGCTAAGCTGGCAACGCTGGTAAGGCTCGTCACCGACAGCCCCTGCGGCATGCCATAGGTTGGATGTGAGTGGATCGGGATCACCCCGATCTCCAATCCGGAGTCCTCGTCCTACCTTCAGCCTACCAGTCGTGTTTGCCGC
>DASYVW010000514.1:0-5583 GCA_035936675.1 Gemmatimonadales bacterium | reverse complement strand
CGTCGTCAGGCGGGCTGCGTAACATTGCCACCCGAGGATTGCCAGCACTTTCTCCAGGCGGCCCGGGCGTTGCTCGAATGCGCGTCCGAGGGAGGACTGTGAGCGCGCGCATGAGCGACCGGCCGGAGTACCTCTTCGAGCGGTGTGTCGCATGTCGATGGACCCTCACGGTCAAGCATGGCAGACCCGAGCACCACTACGCCCCCGCTCGCTGCCCGCGCTGTGGTAGCCGTGAGTGGCAGACCGAGCTCGAACCGTCACCGAGGCCCGCGGCGTGAATCCCGACGTGCGAGCGGAGGCAGCGGCCCTGGACCGGCCTCTGATGTACCGGCTGAGTAAGGCAGCCGAAGTGACCGGGCTCTCTCAGGACTTCCTGCGCCGGGTACCGGATTTGCCGAAGGTCGTAATTCGAGGAGCCGGGGCGAAGGATCGTCGGCCCGTCGTCGGCATCCTATACGACGACCTCGTGGCCTGGCTCCAGCGCCAGCGGCAGGGCTAAAGCGCACTTGCGCCTATCTGCCAATGCGCTTATTCTCTCCCTCTGTACAACCTACATAGGGAGGGACTATGGCAACGATTGCCGTAACCACGAGGGCGTTAGCGCAGCGCGTGAACCGCGCACTTCGCAAGGAGGGCAAGCTGCTGAAGGGCCGGCGGGGCAGGGGGGCACCGAAGGGCCGATACTACATCGTGAGCATCGGCCGTAACGTCGTGGTCAGTCCCAGCGTGGAGCTCGAAGCATTGGGGCGGAAGCTGGGTGTCCTGGCCGCGTACGAGGAAGTGAGGGACGACTAATGGCCTACCGACGCGGCAGTCGCAAGACGTGGTCCTTCCAAGCGAGGACCGCGCGCGGCTGGAAGCAGCTGAGCACGGGCGTCACCGACCGGGTGCTCGCGACCCGGATGGAACGGATGTGGGAGCGGCTGGCCGGGGAGTTTCGTGCGTGGGACCTCTTGGACCCCGTGCTCGAGGGACGGCAGGACATTGAGGCGCTCTTTGACCTGTGGGAGCGAACCGACCACATCCCCCACGAGGTCCGCCGGCTCTTGGCGGACTGCGACGTGGAGCCGCTAGTGGCAGACTGGCACGCGGTCTACCGCCGGAAGCACCCGGATACGGATTCGCCAGCCCATGCCTTGGTCCACGTGCGGGCGCTCCTACCGGCAGGGCAGGGCCGGAAGGTTTCGACAGTGACGACGGCGTGGCTCACCGAGCGGCTGTACGCCTACCCCGCAGGCGCAACGACGCTGGTGAAAGTGCATGCCTCGTGGAACGTGTTCTTTGACTACTGCACGAGGGTCAGGGGGCTCTTCACCGCAAACCCGATGGTCAAGGTGGAGAAGCCAGATGTGCGGCGAGGGCCGATTCAGTTTTACGACCTCGACGCGGTGAAGCGGATTGTAGACGGGCAACCCGACCCGGCCCGACGCGCCTTGCTCGCGCTGCTCTACGGTACGGGCACCGAGGTCTCGGTGGCGCTCCGGCTCACCCGCGCCGACGTGGATTCGGCCACGAAAGAGATTCGAGCCGCAGGCACCAAGACGCACACCAGGGACCGCATGGCGCGGGTGGCGGATTGGGCATGGCCGATCTTCTGGTCCTATGCCAAGGATCATCTTCCGACCGCGCGTCTCTGGCGGGCAACGCTGACCCGGTTCACCGTGAGCGATTGGCACCGGGAGACGGTGAAGGCAATCAAGCTGCCGCCTTACCCGCTCAAGAACGCGCGGCATCATTGGGCTGTTCGGATGCTCAGGAACGGCGCACCCATTCACGTCGTGCAGGCCCAGCTCGGTCACTCCAGCGCGAAGTTGACGCTCGACACCTACGGCACTTTTATTCCGCGGGCCGACGATCGGGCGCGGGCAGAGGAGCAGGTGACACGGGCAGAGGCGGAGCGGGCAAAGGTCCTCGCATGAGGACCTTACGTCCATCTGTACGTCCAACGGGGTGGCAGTGCGAGCCCCTGGCTTCTAAGTTCAACGCTCACAACACGGCAGGGTAGCTCAGCTGGTTAGAGCACGGCACTCATAATGCCGGGGTCGCGGGTTCGAGTCCCGCCCCTGCTATCCCCTGAAGCCTCGGACTCCAATAGAGTTGCGGGGCTTTCTTCATCCTGCTTCTCAGACTCGGCCTCCGCGTTGGCACCCCTAGCGGCACCTTTTCCGCCCCATTTCTCGGCATCCCGGTCACTGGCGATGCGCTCCCACCGATCGCGCTCCTCAGTGTCCGGCTTGAACCTTCCGTAGACCTTGGCCACCATCGCCACGTCCCGATGCCCCAGCTGCCGGGCGATCAGCTCAAACGGGGCGCCAGCGCGCGCCATGCGGACGGCCCAATGGTGCCGAGCGTCATGCAGTCGGAAGCCCTCGAGGCCAAGCGCCCGGAGCCGCTCCCTGTGAACGTCACCGGCCTGCCAGCGATCAATCCCTCGGAACACGCGCTCACCGGGCAGGACCGTTGCGAGATGCTCCTGCACGCGCCAAGGCTGCCGCGCGTCTCTACGGCACGCCCCTGTTCAACGCCATGTTGGATGCTGAGGCGGAGCCAGCGCGGAAACCTGGGCGTTCGCAGTAGAGCAAAGCTACCACGCGGAATGCGACAGGTTCACCGCCATTTCTGTCGCAAATCAGCTTACTCCACGCCCGTTCGCCCTCTAACGACGTCTGGTACCGCGCCGTACCTAGTCACGGCTCAAAGTGACCCACTACCCCCCAGGGTTCGCCCACCTTGTGTTTGGACTGGAATCCATGACATTAACGGGGTCTTCGCCACTCCCCCCTGGCCACTCCCCCCTGCTGTCCGCCACCTCCTAGCTCCGCCGCGCGGGAGCGCGTCAATAATGCAAGGATCTCCGGCCGCGACTGAAGTGGCGCGGCGCCACTGGGCGCGCGCCGCCGGCGACACCAGCACGCTCGAGGAGGTCGCCGCGACTGCGGAGCGCACATGTACCCAGCTCCAAGCGGGGCTCAGCCGCTGGGTCGGAGCCATGGGCTATCACGCGCTCATCGATCGAGCGCTGTTGCTGGCGCGGGCGGAGCATCCAGCGCTCGGCAGTCTCTATTGCCACGGAGGGGACGAGCCGGTGACCACGGCTGCCGTGCGGGCGCATAGCGCCGCCGAGGTGACGGCTGGCATGGTGGTGTTGGTGGCGACGCTGATCGACTTGCTTAGTCGCATCGTTGGAGAGGAGATGGCCGTGGAGCTAGTGAACCAGGCAGTGGCCGCGAGCCCCGCGCAGAGCCTCGAACACCTGGACCGAAGTAGGCAGGGACTTCATCCCGAGCTGTTGAACACCCACCCATTGTCATAGCAACGAGTCCTCTCAAAGGGACGACAGGAAGCCGGGGGTCAAGAGTCGGGACCAGCTAACCCCTCACGCGGTGAGCCGGGTCACTGGCCAGCCCTGCGGGAATGGCTAACGTGAGGCTCGGTGAATTGTTGTCGTCGGAATTTTGAGCAGAGGAGGGATCATCCATGAGCGACTACACAAACTGGAATCAAGAGGACACCTGGTGGCGGGAGAACTTTTCTTCACGACCTTATTCGGCCGGTCACCAGTACGAGGAGTTCAGGCCGGCCTACCAGTATGGCTTCGAGTCGGCCAACCACCAGCTCGGCCGGGATTGGAAGGATGTCGAGACGGACCTGAGAACCGGATGGGACAAATTCGAGGGCAAGGGTCCCGGCGGAGCCAAGTGGGAGAACATCAAGGACGCGGTGAAGGATGCATGGCACCGGATGACTGGCCAGCACGACGTAGACACGGACAAGATGGCGGAGTCCGAGCGGGAGCGGCTGTCGGGAGGCGTCGCTTCACCTGGAATCCGGCGGGAGTAACTCGAAGTAGAGAAAAGCAGAGAGGGCACAGAGAGGAGCTACCGGCTTGTCTCTGTGCCCTCACTGTTTTCTCCGTGGGGTAGAGGCGGAAGCAGCAGTTCCGCGTCTTCCGGTGCGGCGGGGAGGCAGTGGCCCCGCCGCGCCCTCTAGCGCCGGCGGAAAAAGAATCCGCCACCGCCGAGTAGCAGCACTACGACGATGATGATGAGCAGAGTGGTCGAGGTCATTCTTCTCTCCTTTGTGTGGTTGCTTAGGGTGAGAGCTTGATACCGGATCAGGGTCCGCCAGCCGCGCCCGGCTCGCCCGCCTTGGCAGCTTGGTCAATCTGTTCGCTCAGTGCCTCTGGTTGGGTGGCCTGGGCAAGCGCCTCCACGTCGGGACCCCCACTGATCTCGGCTCCAACGGCGTTGCCAATCTGCTCTAACATCAGGAGCATCTTCGTGTTCTCCTGCTCGGAGAGGAGGTTCAACTGCAGGTCCAGCTGACTACGCTTCTCGCTCACCCCGGCGGCGCGGTTCTGGCTCATGAGAATGAAGATCGCGAGGAAGATCGCCTCCACCGACAATACCAGAGTCAGCAGTGGGAAGGGGAACGGATCGATACGCGCGGGCTCTGGCAGAGCGAGGTTGAAAACAACCCAGCTGCCGACTAACACGACGGTGATCCAGACGAACCTTATCGAACCGGAGAAGCTAGTGATGGCATCGGCCACCCGGTCGGCGGTCGTAGCCTTTGCGTGCTCGCCGGCCTCGAGTGCCAGGACGCGCTCCACGTTGCGGCGTGTCAGCTCCTCGCCCGAGCCCGGCCCGGAAGCGTTGCCGGAATCGCGCGTGGGTTGGGCCCGGGCGTCAGGGTGGGTGGCCATGAACAGTTTCCTTCGTTATTTAAGGCTGGTCCTCGCCTTCGAGGCGGAACTAGCGCACCTGCCGCGTGGCCTGATCGCGGCACTCTGGGACGCGATCGACCGGGTTCGGAAGAGCCCTTGTGTTATTGCGGAAGGTTCTGCGCGACCCAGTGCTTGACTCTCTTCATGGTCTCCGTTGAACGCGCAGATTACTTCGGGTCGCTACGCGGCTTCTTGCGCCGCTCCGGCTGGACCCGACGCAGCTCCCGCGCGGCGACAACTAGATCCAGCGTGTGCACCCGCACCGTCCGACTGGCTTCCAGTGCTCTCGCAAGCCTACTCAGTCCGGCATGTGCCTGAACAATCTCCTCCTCAGCAGCGGCTGCCAGATCAGCGTTGCGAGTGATCGCGTCACAAACTGCGTGGTATACGCCGTCGGTGGTGAATGGTTTGAGCATCACCCGAAAGGGAACGTCCGATGGACCGATGTGCGGCACCCTGTCGGGGTTGCCTGACATACCGAGAATGGCCACGCTCGGCCGATACAGTGCCAACGTCTCCGAAATCTGCCGCCCATCGATTCCCGGCATTGAAAGGTCGGTTAGCACCAGATCGAAGGGCTCAGACCGCGCTTGAATGAGTGCCAGCGCGGACTCGCCGTCCTCAGCCTCCTCGACCTGAAAGTTTTCGGCTTCGAGCATACGTCGGATAAGCGCGCGCGACGTCGGCTCGTCGTCTACCACGAGCACAGTGGCACCGTGCCAAATCGGACCGTGGGTGGCTGAAACTTCGTCCATACAACCTCTCGGGGGGGGGCGGCAGGCCCCGGGGAAAGGTCGGCGGGATTGATGCAGGAGGGTCGAGGGACGCCACCGCACTCACGGCAAAGGCGGCGTAAC
>DASYVW010000513.1:0-1958 GCA_035936675.1 Gemmatimonadales bacterium | reverse complement strand
GACACCAGCACGCCCGAGGAGGTCGCCGCGGCTGCGGAGCGCACGTGTACCCAGCTCCAAGCGGGACTCAGCCGCTGGGTCGGAACCGAAGGCTATCGCGCGCTCATCGATCGAGCGCTGTTGCTGGCGCGGGCGGAGCATCCAGCGCTCGGCAGTCTGTCGTGCCACGGAGGAGACGAGCCGGCGACCACGGCTGCCGTGCGGGCGCATAGCGCCGCCGAGGTGGCGACCGGCATGGTGGCGTTGGTGGCGACGCTGATCGACCTGCTTAGTCGCATCGTTGGAGAGGAGATGGCCGTGGAGCTAGTGAACCAGGCAGTGGCTCGGCTCCCGTGGCGAGGGGCAAGGCCAAACCAGGCCGCCTAGCGGGGGTCGAACCTGCGGCGGGAGCTTTGAGCAAACACACCAGAGGGAAGAATGACCTCGACCACTCTGCTCATCATCATCGTCGTGGTGCTGCTACTCGGCGGTGGCGGATTCTTTTTCCGGAGGCGCTAGAGGGCCCAGCTGGTCCTGCCGCGGCATGGTGAGGTCGCTCGATGGGTCACCATCAACCCATCAGCTTGGCCCCCCACCTGCCCGACGTAGTTCCCGTGCCGCGACGACTAAATCCAGGGTGGGCACCCGCGTCGTATGACTCGCCTGCAATGCTGTCGCAAGCTTGCTCAGTCCTGCATGTGCCTGGACTATCTCGGCCTCAGCGATGGCCGCCAGGTCGGCAGCGCGGGTGATCGCGTCACGAATTGCGTGATACAGGTCGTCGGCAGTGAAGGGTTTGAGCATCACCCGGAACGGAGTCTCCGACGCACCAATATGCGGCACCGCGTCAGGATCACCTGACATACCGAGGACGGCCACGCTCGGCCGATACTGTGCCAGCGCCTCCGAAATCTGCCGCCCGTCGATCCCCGGCATGGCGAGATCGGTCAGCACCAGGTCGAACGGTTCTGTACGCGCTTGGATGAGGGCCAGCGCTGACTCGCCGTCCTTGGCCTCCTCAACGTGAAAGTCTTCGGCCTCGAGCGTGCGGCGGACGAGCGCGCGCACCACCGCTTCGTCGTCGACCACGAGCACAGTGGCGCCGCGCCAAATCGGGCCCTGCGGGGGGGTGGCTGCGTTCATAAGGCCGGTCCGGGCCGGGAAGCCTTGCTAGGTGGTTTTTGAAAGGGTTAGGCTCAAAGTATAGGGTGTGGATTACACCTCCGCTATGGCTCACGGCTCAGCAGGGGGGCATTCGCTGGAACCACCGCTGGGTCAACGTCTCGCACATCCTGGCCGAGCTACCGGTCGGCCTCGAGCCGCTCACGGAGGGCACGTGGAACGTCTTCTTTTGTTACCTATCATGTGAGATGTTCACCTGGACCTCCATCATGGGAAGGTCCGCTGCGAACCGACTCCATCGGTTGAATCTCCGTCCGTGGCGTTCGCCACCCATCTCCGACTCTGAAGCTATTCCTTTCAAGAGCGGATGAACTGATCGCTCGCGTATCGAAAAGGCTCAGCGACCCCGCCGTCACTTCCTGACGCGCGGGGCTTCTCGTTTTGGGCCGTAAAAATTGCGGGGCTTCGACCGGAGGCAGAATTCAGATTGATTGAAGAAACGCCTGATACACATCCGGGCGCCACCAATGGCGGCAGTCCTCCATGGTGGCGACCGCCACTTCCTTGGTCATCGAGGGCCGGTAGCTCCGGGTCGTGGTCAGCGCATCATAGACATCGACGACACAGATGATCTGGGCGGCCAAAGGAATCGCATCTCCCTTCAGTCCGTCGGGATAACCGGTGCCGTCGTACCGCTCGTGGTGCGAGCGGATGATTGGCTTGATGTCCCAGGGGAGTTCTATCCCGGCGAGCAGATCCAAGCCCCAGACCGGGTGGTTCTTGACGATCTCGAACTCCACCGGCGTGAGTGGGCCGGCCTTGTTGAGTATCTCATGAGGTACCTTGACCTTGCCCAG